>JAPPAR010000022.1 GCA_026705445.1 Candidatus Dadabacteria bacterium | reverse complement strand
CCTCCGCCGGACTTCCACCGGCTGTCCCAGCATTAGTTTGCTTGGCGCACACGCAAAATTCCGTCTTCAAGACACAGCTGTTCCTTGAGACCTCAGTTTTTTTTGAAAAATTACGGCTATAGTGCGACAATCACTCTCGGGGTGAGAGTTCTATAGCGCAAAACGCATCTCCTCTGTTCTGAGAAAAGTGTCTGGCGGCCGCGGGAACGCTCTCAAATTCCTTTTTCCGTCCCAATATCACCGCAAGCGCTATATTGTTGCATACAGCGCTGTTGGCAGGACCCGAGCCCACCCGCACCGTGCTTCTGTCCTCACCGAAAGTGACGTCGCGACGGTAGTGATTCTTGCTCTCCACCGCCCAATGCCCCCTGTTCCACTCAAGCAGCTGCTGCGGGGATGCTTTCTCCGCGTCCGCCGACGTAATGCCATAGGCGTGTTCGACACTCTCTTTCCCCGTCTTTACGTTCTTCGCCCAGCGCCTCACCCTGAAAACCTGCTTTGCGTGCGGGTAGTCAATCATTCTGAAGTACGCATTGACAACTTCTATTGAACGCTGCTCCATGCGCCCATGTCCCTTGCTCACCTTCTCCGTAAAACGCCCCACGGCATCCCTGCCCCACTCAAGCGCCGTCAGCCTCTCATGCGCCGTGGGGCTGTTGCCTTTTACCGTAAACATATAATCCGCCCCATGAGACTCCACTATGGCGCGCGCGGTGTTCTTCGTCGTATGCAGAGCGTCAAGGGTTATCACCTTCCCCTCAACACACACCACTTCAAGCAAAGAGAGCACCGCGGCTATCTCCGCACCCTCATCCCTTAAATCAAGACTCCCAAGAGGCACTCCGCTTGCATGATCAACCAGCGTTACCACCTCGTAGTGATCTTCTGCGTTTCTGTTTGCGCCCCGTATGCGCTTTCCGTCAACAGCCACGGCCTTTGAAACCTCTATCTGGGGTGTGGTGAAACGGGAAACCACGGCTTCAAGCTTCTGCGTATCCAGATTCCTTATCATCCTGTGCATCGTGGGATTGGAAGGAGATTCATACCTTCGTTTCTCCCTGTTGTACCAAGCCCCGAGCAACGCAAGTTCTTTCTGTGAAAGATTCTCTGCAAACTGCGCGGCGGCATAAGTTCCGGTGTTGCCGGACAAAGTGGAGAGAATATAGATGGCCAGAACACACTGCACCGTGTGCTTTCTCCCCTGGGCTCTGCGATAATCAGGAATATCGCCCAACGCCTCGTAAAGCGAAGAAAGCTCCTCGTCCGAACGCCGCGTACCCGCTCTTTTGGCCTTCCACTCATCTCCCAGAGAATCGGCGTTGCGAAGCATGCTCCCGGCATTTTTGCGCAGCGGACAGACATAAAGTTCCTTCCTGTTGCCATGGGGCTTTTTGTAGCTGCCGTTGGAACGGGCGTATCCTCTGCTCAGACCGGCAAACTCCCAGTTAGACGCCTTGTACATTCCCCCGTCAAAGTGTCTTGGGTCTACAAAACTCTCGGCAAGCAGCAGACCGTGTCCGTAGTGCTCCATCCAGTCTGAGCTTAATCTCCTTGTCATGGAAGATAGGAAATAAGAAGCAAGATTGGGGAACTCTCCCGCTTCGCCCAGTATAAGAAACCTGGTGTTGTTCCCTATGAGGTGGAGGTTTTTGAACTGACACTCTTTTTTCCATCCCACCCAGCGGTCACGGGGGGCGCACATAAAAGCGCCTGCCTGCCACGCTGCGATAGCCAGCCATTGTCCCTTATGCTCCGCTACGTAGCGCATACCTCTGCCGGCGAACTGTTTGAAGCCAAGGTAATGATGTTCTCTCATGAGAGCCTCCCACTTGAGAACTTCGTTGGAACTCACTACTCTCACTATGACGTCCTGCAAGGAGAACTGCGGGTGATTGTGTTGTGATTTGGTATCCATGTTTACGGGTTATACCCGCAAACATGGGAAAAAGCCATAGGCTTTTTTTAACTTCCCGGAAACTTTAAATAAAATTACTGCCTGCAACTAGCGTGAAAAAGCCGTGGGGATTGCAGGGATTTTGCAGGGCTTGACGGAAATTCAGTCCCTTGAATTTAAGAGATGAATACGTAAAACCTCTAGTGGTCAAAGGCCAGTTTCATCTCCTCATGTTCAGTCATTGATACAGGAGTCAGCCGCAAAATACGCGAGCTAAAGGCTCCCGCCCATGGGTGATTTCCTTAAACTTTCCCTGTCCTATCTCCCATGATTGACGAAACCTTTCCGAATGCTCCGAGCTGAAACGAACCTCATACGAATGACCAGATCCGATCCTCGGGGCTGTAAATTGAAAAATTCATTGCGTCGCGTGCCAAGGAATTCATTTTCTCGAGCATTTGTTCTTCATTTAGGTGCCATAGTTCTATGTTTTTCATATCCTCTACAAATCCGCCTCTCCTCTCCAAATTTGACATTGTAATCACAACATACTAAGTTTACCTTGTATACAAAGATAAGGAGAGCAGTATGGTAAAAATTCTTGTCGCCGATGAGGTATGGATAGCAACAGCGCTACTTCATATAAAAAACCCCGATCAGAGAGACTTTGCTGTCAGGGAAATAGTTCGTCAAGCAGAAATCGAAAAAGTCGCTGGCCCGGAGCCGCTAAGACCCGGAGTGCAAATTCATGCCTACCTTCACTGCGTGGCTAACAGACCTCCCAATCCAGGAAGATACAAAATGCTGATTGAAACATCCAAAGGACGCCGCCGACTCTACAAGCCAGGAGATCCGTACCACCATCTTCGTACCGGAAAAAATGCCCCAAACGAGAAGGATATTCCAAAGAAGTATCGCGAGCTGCTTGACTGGTATAATCATGATTATACAGGAGGCGCCAATACCGAGGAGGTTGACCCGATACTTTCACTAAGTGGCATGGGAAAAGAGATATGGGCCCAAGAAGATGCGGACTCCTACGTCAGTCAACTTCGTGCGGGATGGCAATGAGCAGAATTTTCTGGGATACAAATCTCTTCATATATCTCTTTGAAGACAAAGGCGAGCGGAGCGAGCGAGTTTCGGCACTGCGCCAACGGATGATTGAACGCGAAGATGAACTGCTCACTTCGGCACTCACGCTGGGTGAGATTCTCATCAAACCCAAGAAAATGGGCGATGACAAGCTTGCACAGTTTTATGAACTTGCGATTTCAGCTGCTGCGACAGTACTGCCGTTTGATTCCCCTGCCGCCCTCAAGTTTGCTGAAATCCGCCAGGACCCTTCAATTCAGGCTCCAGATGCTATACAGCTCGCATGCGCTTCCGTTGCAAGGGCAGACCTGTTCATTACAAACGATAATCGCCTCAGCAGAAAGAACATCCGGGGGATTCAGTTCGTCCAGTCTCTTGAAAACGCAGTTCTCTGAACCATATTTTGTTGCCCGTGCCGAACTAAAAGCCCGGCTGCGACCCTAGGTCGGCAAATCCGAAGAACACAGCCGCGGCGATTTTCACCGCGAGCAGTTAAGAATTATCATCCAGCTGTTTCCCGAGAAGTCCACGTGGCAGTCAATCTTCGTTTCTTGTGAAAAAACATAGTCGAAGAACTCAAGCGCGCTGCTCGTATGCACGGGAATTTCCACATACTCCTCGAAATCCTCCGCGGAAACACCCGAACACTCAAAGGCACAAAGCTCGAAATCGACCGCTTCGTCTCGATGAACCGCCGCAGTACTGGGGAGAAAAGAAGCGCCTACCAGTGAAGTCTCGGGGACAATTTCCATAAGGACATGAAAACCGCCGCCGAAAAGACAGAAGATCTCGGCAAATACCTCGTCTATCGAGTCAAGATAGAATTCTCTCGCAACAGGCTTTGTATCCATCTTCTATGTGCAGAACCGGGAGAACTCCCCGGCTCTCTGCTTTATGGACTGATAGTCGTCTCCTCCGCCCAGAAGCGCCGTAGAAACCCCGGCAAGCGCTGCTCCCGCCGAGAGATAATCCCGGATGTTCTCCTCGGTAATTCCTCCGGTGACCATAATATCCATAAATCCGAGGGGCTCCTTTATGGCTTTCACGTAACCCGGGCCAAAACTTGAAGCGGGGAATATCTTCACGAAGTCCGCTCCCATGGCGCGGGCGTTAACCATCTCAGAGGAGGTAAACGCCCCTGATACCACAGTGATGCCGCTTTCCCGGCAGTACTCGATTATCCGGGGGTCGGTGTGCGGAGAAACTATGAAACGGGCCCCGCAGTCACGCATCCGCTCGGCGGAATCACGATCAAGAACCGTGCCCGCCCCGACGCATATTCCGTCCTCAGAGGCAAGTTCCCGAACAAGCCTTTGCGAACCCGGAGAAACCGATATGATTTCTATGATTCTTATCCCGCCGTCGATGCATCCCCTTGCGAATTCAAGAGATTTTTCGTAACTTATAGAGCGTATAACGGCCACGACCCTGTTTTCCTTCATGAACTCAATCGTTGTCTTTGCCATGACACGCAGTTTTGAGAGTCAGATGATTTTAAGGTACACTGGAGACGGTATGTTTTAATCCCGTCTCGGGGGCTGATCATGAAAAACCCGGAACTAACAACGGAAAACAAGATATCGCAATTCATAAAAAGAAGCAAAGAGCTGGGGCTTAAAGTAACTCCCCAGAGAATAGCGATATACAGGGAGCTCGCGGGAAGCATGCAGCACCCGAGCACCGAGATGATCTACAAGAACATAAAGGACTACTATCCGAACATATCCCTTACCACCGTGTACAGAACGCTTGAGACATTCGAGCGAATGGGACTCATATCAGTAGTTAACACCTTGTATCACGCCGCAAGATACGACGCCAACATGGAACCCCACCACCATGTCGTATGCGTAAAATGCAAAAAGATAGAGGACATCTACGACGGTTCCATGGCTTACTCGGAACTCGATCCGCAAATAGACAATTACAAGATTCTTGGATACTCGGTGCTTTTCAGCGGAATCTGCGAGGAATGCAAAGCCCTTAACAACTGACCGAAAACGGGCCGTTTTTCGCAGGGCCGCCTAAAAGAGCGGAAAAATGAAAATTCCCCAAGGCTTTGAACGAGCCATAAACTTCAGTCTTCTGGATTCCATATTCTCAAGAAGATCGCGCCGCTTCGGCCTCGGGATGGAGATTCCCGAGGGAAATCTGGCTTACAGTTCCGCTCACGACCCAATCCCTCTCTCAGAACTTGAAGAGGCTTTTTTGATCTGGGCGGGCACGGGAACCACGGGCCTTTCCTTGGGAGACCTTCCGAGAACCGGCATATCGTGGCTTTTCCAGTGGACCGGCAGAAGCTGGCCGTGCTCCTGCAACTCTCATTCGACCGAACTTTTCTACACAAACGACGAAGGCGTTTACATGGTGCGGCTTTTTGACCTCATGCCCCCCGACACCTCCATCTTCATGTCGCTTGACAGGGAAAAGCAGCTTGAAAAAATAGTCGAGCTTTTCAGGACAAGCAGAATTACCCTTGAGAACCAAAGAGCCGATCTCCCGAAGGGAGAACCTGGCCTTTTCGACTTTAACGCATGGAATACAAACAAGCCGGGAACGACTTTCTTTATCCCGGTAACCAACACCACAGTCGAGTACATGGTGCTTCTGTTCATATACTTCGGAGCCAAGTACGGATTCAACATTATTGACGAACTCAACGGGGGAAGATCGTGCGGTCTTGATAAGTGGATAGAGAAAGGCTACATAAGAAACGATGTCAGGCTTTCTCTGTTCGACCTGGAATTAAGGGTACTGACCACGCTTAATGTGGAGCAGGCCTTTATAAGCCAGAACATGAACCTAGCGCTGCAGGCCCTGGGTCTCGGAGGCTGGACTTTCACCGGACTGCTTCCCCATTACGCACTCGGGGTAGACCCTTCCCACAAAGGGCTCGGATTCCGGTTCGTCCAGCCGGAGGAAAGCATCAGGAGCACAAACCCGCCTTATCCCGTCGGGAGGGACGGAGTTTTCGAATCTCTCTGCCCTCCCTACGTGGAGGACATGAGCGAAGCCGTCGACAAGTTCCTGGAAGTAAGGGGCCAGTTTTGGAAGGAGGATAATCCTTTTCCCTACAGAGATCCCGCGTCGATCCTGCGTGACGAATACCATCCTTCCGAAGTCAGAATACAGATAGTGAAGGATTTCTGCACCTACGTTTATGAGAACTACGGGAGATTCCCGGCTTTCCTGGACCCGATGTTCGTACGGCTGGTATTTCAGGCCCACCACCTTGATCTTGAATTCTACGATAAGTATTTCGAGAAAGATTCATACCACGACCTGCACAGAGAACACTTCAAGCTCTGGCATCCGGAAATTGAGGACCCTTTCGGGAAATAGGTCGCAGTTAACATAGGCAGCCTTCGCTCAGGATTTCGCTCTTTCGAGATAGTTCCCGTTTCTCGTATCGACTTTTATCATGTCCCCGATATTGATAAAAAGAGGAACGGCCACCACTGCTCCGGTTTCTATGGTCGCCGGTTTCGTGGTACTTGAAACCGTATCTCCCTTCACTCCAGGTTCCGTGTGGGTAACCTCGAAGACAACGGCCGTGGGAAGTTCCACTCCTATGAGTTCTCCTTCATGCATCTGCACCGTGACCTCCTGCTGTTCCTTGAGAAACTTCGTCGTATCCCCTATTGCATCCGCCCTGAAAGGAAACTGGTCGAAAGTCTCGGAATCCATAAAGTAAAACATCTCATCGTCCCTGTAGAGATACTGCATGGTTCTTTTCTGGATATCGGGAACGTTAAACGTGTCTCCCGCGCGGAATTTCATTTCCCGTACGGCTCCCGTGGCGATATTCTTAAGTCTCGCCGTAACTATCGGGCTTCTCTGCGCCATCTTTGAATGCTTGTACTCGACTATCTCCCAGATCGCCCCTTCGGTCTCAATCTTCATACCCTTGTGAAAACCACTCGTGTCGACAACAGCCATTTCGGATTTGATCCTCCTTTACGAATTCGCAAAAAACAACTTTTCTCGGAAATTCTCGCTTGCCATCAGCATGTATCAACCTTAAGAATCAGGTTCTCTTAAACATTTTTTCAAGCATATTGTACGATATCCGGGTCGCTACCGGCCGGCCGTGAGGGCAGGCGTGCGGATTCTCGGAAGCGTCTATATCGGCAAAAAGAGTCCGCACTTCCTGCTCCGAGAGGGCTCGGTTTGCGGTTATCGAACTGTGGCACGCCATGGTCGCACACACAGCATCAAGATGCTCCTCCAAGCTCTTGGGGTCGCCCAGACCATCAAGCTCATCAAACAGGTCGCCAAAAACCCGGGCGTAATCGGAGTCTCTTAAAAACCCCGGGACGGATTTCACTCTCACCGCGTTTTCTCCGAAAACTTCAAAATCAAAGCCGAGCTTCTCCATTTCTTCTGCAAACTGTTGCACCGTATTGATTTCCCGGACCGTAAGTTCGACGACTTCGGGGATGAGAAGTTTCTGGGAGCAGGAAAAAACTTCTTCGAGATAGGATTTTTTTATTCTCTCGAAGTTAACCCGCTCATGGGCCGCATGCTGGTCAATAAGAATGATGCCTTCCGGATCCTCGCATACGAGATAAAGTTTTCCTACCTGTCCGAGAAATCTGAGGTTTGAATAAAAGCCACCGGAGAACATACCCTCTCCTGTCGCCTCCGGAGATTTCTCAGGCATAGAGGAAGCGCCGTTGTGAGGGTGTGGAGACCCCAACTCGGGATTGTGATCGGCTTGGGTGAAAGTTGCTTTTGGTGAAGGCTCTGTGGTGGAGTGCCCCTTGTTCTCGGAAAATCCGGGATCTTTTTGCTTCTCGTAGAAATCTTCAAGGGCCTTCTGGGTTCTTTCCCTGTAGGCCTTCATCCAAGGGGCATCGGCAAGCATGCCGCCTACCGCGCGGCGAATGCTCTGGCCAACTTCGTACTGGCTCTCGAACATCACCTCGCTTTTGGTAGGATGTACGTTCACGTCCACCAAGGCGGGATCTCTTTCAATAAAGACCGCCCCTTGGGGGTATTTCCCCTTTTCAACCATCCTTCCGTAGCACTCCATTATAATCCTGTTTATAAAACGGTCCCTTACGGGTCTTGCATTTACGTAAGTAAAGAGCCTGCGCATCGAGGAGCGTGGATCCAGAGGACTTCCTAGGAAGCCCCGCAGGGCCAGCGTCTCGTCTTCAAAGTCCACAGGGTAAAGCGGCGTGCCGGGAATTATCTGCGCTGCGCGCTGCGCAAACGACTCGCTTGCGCCGTAGCGATGGATGGTTCTTCCATCCGAGGAGACCTCAAAAGATACCCCGGGGCGTGAAAGGGCCTCGCGCTGGATAACTTCAAGAACCCTGCCGAGCTCGGTCTCCGGCCTTTTGAGAAACTTAAGCCGCGGCGGGGTGTTGAAAAACAGGTTCTTAACCTCAATGGACGAACCCACGGGAGACGCAGTCTCCTTTATCTTCCTTACGACCCCGCCTTCAATGTAGACTTCGGTACCGGATCCTGACCCCTCGGCGGCAGTTATCATTCTGAACCTTGAAACGCTGGCTATGCTCGGAAGGGCCTCGCCGCGAAAACCGAGAGTTCCTATCGAGAAAAGATCGTCAATGTCCCTTATCTTGCTCGTGGCGTGACGTTCAATGCTCATGAGGGCATCGTCACGGGACATCCCGTGGCCGTTATCAACCACCCTTACTAGCCGCTTGCCCCCGGCTTCAAGGTGTATGGATATTCTGGTTGCCCCGGCGTCAATTGAGTTTTCAACAAGTTCTTTTACTACGGAAGCTGGTCTTTCGACTATTTCTCCGGCGGCTATCTTAGAGACAAGTACATCCGGAAGTGTTCTGATTCTTGCCATTAATACCTTAGAAAAGCTTAAGCAGAATAAACAGGATGAGTATGGTCAGAGGCAAAATGACCGCGGCAACCGAGAAGAAGGAAAAAGCCGAGAGGGTTTTCTTCGGGTGCGTCCCGAAGACGTCCCGCGACTGTTCTTCCACTACGCCGAAATACTTTTTAAACATCTTTAATCTTCCCCGGATGGCGTTGGAGGCGTCTTCTCCGCTCTTGCCTTATTAAGCGATTTAACCAGAGATTCGACCGAGACCGCCGGAAGAGTTACCAGTTCGACCGTTCCCCTTGAGCAGAGGTCAACCGATACCTTCCCTATGGTCTCATTATCGGGTGCCTCCACTATGTTCACAAAATCGTACCTACCCAGGGTCGCGTACTGCTCAAGAACCCTGACTCCTATGTCCTCAAGCTCCTTGTCGACTTCCTTTATTCTCCCGGGCCGCTCCTTAACGGTTTTTCTGCCCTCGGGGGTAAGTCTGCTGAGTAATATGTAAATTGCCATTGAAAAAACCCGCTGTTTCTATGAGTTGCGACGAATCGCGCGCCGAGAAAATCCTTAGCTGCCAACCGGCCGTTCTAGATTTATAACTTTTTTGAAAGATATCTCAAGAAAAAAAGCCCTCCTCCGGAACTTCCATAACAAAAACTCTTCGGTATATTACTATAAATATTTTTTAAGACCTGATGAAAAGCATAATTCACGCCGCGACAATCACGCTTGCCCTTCTGCTTTTTCCGCTTATTCTCTCTCCGCAAGCAGAGGTCGCTTATGCGCAGCAGCCAAATCCCCGGGAAGATCTAACCGTAACGGACTACTCGTGGAAATCCTACGGAGTGGGGCGTATGGCAACGCTTTCAGAAATAACCGTCGCAAACTCCAGTAGAACCAACTACAAGAACATCAAAATCAGGATTGATCTGTTTACAAGAACCGGCAAGCTCCTGGGCTCGCTTCGCGGAAAGATACATGAGGAGCTGCCCGCAGGAAGCCGAAAAACCTTCTCCAACTTGGATATGGGTTTCATGAACTCGGATCTTGAAGATTCCGAGGCGATGGTGACTGGCGCCGAGGTGTCGGAAAGTTCTTCGTCTGCAAGTGCCGAGAAAGTGGTTTTCGTAAAGAACTGGGAGCTTGAGGGTGCGAGCTTCGGAACGGAGGGTTTCATAACGGAAATCACCCTTGAGAACACAGGAAAAACCCACTTTAAGAACATAAAACTGCTTTTAACGGAGAAAGAGGGCAGAACCGGACCGGGCAGCACTCACCTGTCCTCGGTGACGATACACAACGTACTTCCGGCCGGGGAGGAAAGAACTTTTACGGGGATAAACGTCGGTTTCTCGAGTCCGAACGCTGTTGAAAGATCTATTGCCGTCTCCGGTGCCGAGGTGATAACGACAAAGGAACTCAATTACATCCTTTCCGGCGGGGGAAGCCTGGGAGAGAGGATAAAGAAAAAAATCAGTTCCGTCAGCATACTAAGAAAAAAAGACGGGGAGAAAAAAGCCGAACCGCGCCAACAAGCACCATCCTCGGATGAATCCGAAAGCGCTTACGAAAGCGGAACCGAAAGCGTTCCTCCTCCGACCAGTTCGGTCGGCTCTACCGGTTCGGCCGCAGACAGGAACACGGAATTTTACCAAGAACAGCCCAGAGAAGCTTTCCCTAAACACGATATAGTAATAAGGGAGTTTGAATGGGGAAGCGGAATCCCCGGGGCAACCGCGACATTAAGCAAGCTAGTCATTGAGAACATAAGCGACATTGCTTACGAGAAAATAGAGCTTGAAATAGAGTTTTTCAAATCCTCAAACACCCCTTTCGGATCAAACCGCTTCAAGATAAAAAAAGTCTTGGCTCCGAAACAGGTGATGTGGCTCAGGAATGTTCAGGTCGGATTTATAAGCAAGCTTCCTGACCCGAATCTTATAAAACTCAGAGTGGTAAAAGCAGAAGCGATCATGTAGATGATCTTAAAGCTTGTGCCAAGATGGGGAGGAATTAAATCCTGGGGATTTCTCTAGCTTCCAACTAACTCGAGGGATTGTTTTATCGTTTCGACCAGCTTGTCTCTGAACTGCTCTATTCCTTCAAAGGGAACGACTATGCTTGAGCGGCCGCCGCTTAGTTCGGTAATCCTAAGGTACTGACCCTTGTGGTTCTCCTTGACGTCAAAGAAAAACCTTTTGGACTCAATATCAACGTGGTTACTTACATGCTCCTTTTCTGTCCTTTCTTCCATCTAATTCCGCCTCCTAGAAAAATTTATTGGAACAATTATTGAGGCATGACTATAACCCCTGAAAAGTAAAAAGCAAACAATTCTTTTATAGCCCCGAAAATACAGATATATTCAGGAAGAGAACCCGCGAAAATGGCAAGAATAAAAATAGATCTACCGAGCAGATTCGTCTTTTCAACGCAAATTCCGATAAGAATAGACGACATAAATTACGGTTCTCATCTTGGACACGACTCCGTGTTAACCCTTGCGCACGAGGCCCGCGTAAGATTCCTCGCGGCACACGGCTACACTGAAGCCGATATAGAGGGAGTGGGAATTATAATGGGAGACGTAGGGATCACTTACAGTTCGGAAGCGTTTTACGGGGACGTAATGAAAATAAGCATCGGCATCGGCGAGTATGGCAACAATTTTCTTGAACTTATTTACGCACTGGTGAACGAAAAAAACGGCAAGGAGATCGCCAAGGTCAAGACCTCTCTCGTATTTTTTAACTACAAAGAGAGAAAAACCGTGCGGATGCCGGAGGAATTCCGAAGGAAAATCATCCCTGGAGAATAATCACCGATAGTTGTCCGCTACTCTTTGTTTTTAGGGGCGTAGCCGATGTAAATCGTGTTTTTACGTTTCTTTACCAGAAAGAGATACTGCTTTCCGGGTTTCAGGCCGTTTATGATCTTGTTGTAGTCCCCGAGGTTCGCCACGGGGTTCTTGTTAACCTCCAGTATCACGTCTCCGGGACGAAATCCCGCCTCCCAGGCTGAGCTGCCACGGCTTACGTTCGTAACCAGCACCCCGGCTTTATCCTCAACGCCGAACCGTGCGGCGATATCCGGGGTAATGTCACTTAATTCAATATCTTCGTCCCCCTGAGACTCTGCAGGAGTCTCTTCATCCGGCATCTTGCCGAGAACAACGGAAATCTCCTCGCGCTTCCCGTCGCGGAGAACCGTGATTTTAGAGGAGGTGCCGGGAGCTTTCATTCCCACGAGTTTGGATAAAGACGTAAACTCCTTTATGGGTTCTCCGTCAAATTTCACTACCACGTCTCCCCTCCGCAGACCCGCTTTCTCCGCAGGGCTTCCCGGGCTTATATCGGATATAAGAGCCCCATCGGTGCTCTCATGTCCTATGCTCTCGGCTATCTCCTGTGTTATAGGCTGAATAACGACTCCCAGCCACCCCCTGACCACCTTGCCTTTTTCCATGAGCTGGGATATGACCCCCTTGGCCATGTTGGTTGGGATAGAAAACCCTATTCCCTGGCCTCTGGCTGCTATTGCGGTGTTAACACCAACCACCTCCCCTCCCAGGTTAAAAAGCGGACCTCCGCTGTTTCCTGGGTTGAGGGACGCATCGGTCTGAATGAAATCATCGTAGGCCCCGAGACCCAGAGACCTTCCCTTCGCGCTCACTATTCCGACCGTCACGGTGTAGCCGAGTCCGAAGGGATTTCCAATCGCCATAACCCAGTCGCCGATTCTAAGCTTGTCCGAATCTCCGAAAACAACGGGCTTCAGTTTTTTTTCAGGTTTTATCTTCAGAACCGCAAGGTCCGTTTTGGTGTCCTGTCCCACAATCTCGGCCGTATACCTCGACCCGTCATAGAGAACGACCTGTATATCTTCTGCCCTGCTGATCACATGGTTGTTGGTAACTATGTAGCCGTCTTTGCTAACTATGAACCCGGAGCCCAAGCCCTTTTTCCTGAACTCCCGTTCCCGGTCATTCGGAAAAAATCTCTTGAAAAACTCCTCGAAAGGATCCCCCTCGCCGAAATCAGGAAGCACCTTTCCCCGCTTTACGACACTCGTGGTGCTTATGTTCACAACAGAATGCTTCTGTTTCTCGACAAGACCCGCAAGGGAGGGAAATTTTACAGAAGAACCTGAAGAAGAAAGAAGTTCCGGGACATTTTCCCGCGACAGGGACCCAGAGCTTTCTTCGTCTTCCTCCACTTTAGCGCACGAAAGGGAACCCACAAGCAAAAAACAGGCAGCAAAAAACAAGAAAACAGTTCTCTTCATAGTTAAAGCCTCCAGCTTCATTTGAGCATCCAAATTACTTTATCAGCAACTTCTGAGACACTCATATCATCCGTAAGAACAACATGCGGCGAGAGTTCGTAAATATCCTTTCTTTTCATGAAAAGCTCATGAAACTCAGCCCTAGGGTCTTTGACGTCAAGAAGGGGCCTTCCCTTCTTGCTCCTCACCCTGTTCCAAAGGGTATCGATATCCGCCCGCAGATAGAAAACCTCACCCGAGGCCTCCATTATTTCACGATTCTGCTGTCGCAGGACCGCACCTCCCCCCGTTGAGATCACTGCCGGGGGTGTTTTCTGCGAAAGGGCGGCGAGCATCTCTGTTTCCTTCTGCCTGAAGCCCTCCTCTCCCTCCGCTTCAAATATCTCGGATACTGAAAGACCTTCGGCCCGTTCCACTTCACTGTCAAGATCGTAGAAATCCATTCGCAGTTTTCCGGAAAGCTTCCTGCCGACGCTTGTTTTGCCCGCTCCCATAAACCCCGTAAGAAAAATATGTCGTTTCTCGCTCAAATCAACCTACAATTTTCTTCCGACGGGAGAACCCTCGGCAGGGGGGTTTGTGCCGGAGAGCATTTTCTCAACGTACTTGCCTATTATGTCGCACTCTATATTGACTTCCCTGCCACGGCGAAATTCGGAAAAAGTCGTTTCCCGAAGCGTGTAGGGAATTATGTTTACCGAAAACTCAGTGTCTTTTACCGAATTGACGGTGAGACTTACGCCGTCAACAGCGATTGATCCTTTTTCGACCACATATTTCGCAAGCGATGCGGGAATTGAAAAAGAAAAAACCTTGGATTCTCCTACCGGAGTAATGGACTGAACGACACCAACTCCGTCCACATGGCCCGTGACGATATGTCCACCCATCCTGTCTCCGACCCGAAGAGATCTCTCGAGATTCACTCCGCTCCCCGTCCGGAGGCCGGAGAGGTTTGTCCTGGAAAGCGTTTCGTGGGACGCATCAACGGAAAAACTACCGTCTCCCGCGGAAACCACAGTAAGACATACGCCGTTTACGGCCACGCTCTCTCCCAGATCCAGTTCCCCGGCATCAATCTTCCGAACCCCGATTCTTAAAAGAACGCCCTTGTCCTTTTTCTCAAGTGCCTGCACCGCGCCAATGTCCTCAACTATACCGCTGAACATCTAACTCTCCTTGTCCCTCCACACGACTCCGGAAATCAGGATCGAAATCGCCCCGACCGTGATCGCAGAGTCGGCCACGTTAAAAGGGGGCCAGAGCAACTGCGGGTTCCCCGGCCAGTAGACTGCGATAAAATCGGTCACGTATCCGTAGGCAAACCTGTCTATTGAGTTTCCAATAGCTCCCCCCAGCACCAGAGCAATGGCATATCGAAAAATTCTCTGCTCCTCTTCAAGTCTGCGAAGAAAGAAAAAAATCACTGCCAGAACCAGAACGAAAACAACTATGTAAAAGTAAAGCCTTATATCTTCAGACATGTTCCTTAACATGCCAAACGCGATTCCCGGATTTCGCAAGTGCGTTATATCGAACCATGAAAACACGTTTATGCTCGATAGAAACGGCACGTGGGCCTTAACGAGCCACTTGGTCATCTGGTCAAGCAATACTACCAGAAAGGATATGACTAATACGTTTGAATAATTTCTCATGAAAAAAACAAGGAATCCCGACCCCGAAAGAAATCCCGCAAGCCCACGGCAGACGCTCAAACCTTATTCAAGCCGAAACTCTATCGGAACCTTGACCCAGCTTGAAACCGCTTTGAAACCCCTTTGCGCCGGGACGAATTTCCACTTTTTTACCGCCTTCAAAGCGGCATTGTCAAGAATCTTGTGACCCGAGGATTTGAAAACGGTTACTTCCTCGGGCTCCCCGTTCGGAAGCACATGCACATCAAGCAGCACGCTGCCCTCGTAACCGCGCATTATGGCGCGCGTGGGGTAAGAGGGCCTGGGAGTATGACCGTAAGACGGCCTCGCGGTGGCGGCATAATTCTCTTCGGACTGCTCCGGGGCGGGTTTTGCCTCCTTTTTAAGCGCCAGGGAATCATCCCGCTTTTTCACTTTTTCTACGACTTTTTCTTTTTTCTTCTTAACAACCTTCTTTTTCTTTACGACTTTTTTTGTGGGGGCGGGCTTTTTGAACTCAAAATGTCTCAGGGACACTTCTATGTGATCGCCGTATACGGGAACGCTTTTCTGCACGACAATCTTCCCCCAGGCAACAGATATAAGAACATGGAAGACAACTGAAAACAGTATGAATTTCCTGAGATTGTCAACCGGTCTGCCCATAGCAGATACTATTCTATATCAATAACCAGAAATTCCTTAATTCCTCCGGGAGCTCTGACCTGTATCTCGTCATCAACCCTCTTTCCGATAAGCGCGCTGCCGACCGGAGAGGTGACCGATATAAAGCCTTTTTCGGGTTCTGATTCATCCTCTCCCACAAGCCTGTACTTTTTTATGTCCCCGGAATCAATATCCTCCACCGTAACCGTAAGACCGAAAACCACCCTGTCCCGCGAAGTGATTTTCTCGGGATCAATTACTTCCGCGCGGCTAAGACGGTCTTCTATTTCCTGTATCTTTCCCTCTATGAACGACTGTTTCTGCTTGGCGGTCTCGTACTCGGCGTTTTCGGAAAGATCCCCTAGGGACCTGGCATATTCTATAAGCCTGATTACTTCCTGTCTCTCGACGGTCTTTAATCTGTGAAGTTCATCCCGAAGCTTTTTCCAGCCTTCAGGAGTAATTAAAACTCTTTGGACACTCATTAAGATCTCCTCCTCGCCTCAGTCATAC
Source organism: Candidatus Dadabacteria bacterium (assembly GCA_026705445.1). Lineage (NCBI taxonomy): Bacteria > Pseudomonadati > Thermodesulfobacteriota > Candidatus Dadabacteria > Candidatus Dadabacteria bacterium. The sequence continues at coordinate 51,297 of JAPPAR010000022.1, read as the reverse complement.
CCCACTTAAAATTAATAGTAGCTTTGCAGGGCCTTTACGTCGAGACCGATTCTCACCAGGGCCTCAATGGCACCGATTCCGGCGACCGCGCCAGCCAAGGTGGTGAAGTAAGGAACGTTGTTTACAAGCGCGGTTCTTCTTATCGAATAGGACTGCGCAATCTCCTCTTTCCCGAAAGTGGTATTTACAACCAGCTGCACCTCACCGTTTTTAAGGTGATCGACTATGTGAGGGCGACCCTGTTTAACTTTGTTCACCGTTTGGGAAAATATACCATTTTTATTGAGAAATTCAGATGTACCCCCTGTAGCCATTATATCAAAACCGGCATCGCTCAGCCTCCGGGCTATGTCAAGCATCTTCTCTGACTTGTCCTCGTCTTTTACGCTTATGAAAGCCACTCCGCCTGAGGGAAGGCTGTTGCCGGCCGCAATCTGGGACTTGGCAAACGCCTGGTCAAGGTCAGGGGCAATTCCCATGACCTCGCCGGTGGATTTCATTTCCGGGCCCAGAATCGTGTCAACCTCCGGGAATTTGAGAAAAGGAAAGACCGATTCCTTTACGCAGTAGTGCCCGGGTACGATTTCCCGGGTGTAGCCGAGTTCCTCAAGGGATTTTCCTGTCATCACCTTGGTGCCTATCTTGGCCAGCTGAACCCCTATGGCCTTGCTAACGAAGGGAACGGTGCGGCTTGCCCTGGGATTTACCTCGATTATGTAAACCTCTCCGTCCTTTACGGCAAACTGAATGTTGACAAGTCCTTTTACATCCAGAGAAAGCGCAAGTTTTTTCGTCTGGGATTTTATTTCCTCCACTATTTCGGGACTTATAGAGAACGGGGGAAGAATCGCCGCGCTGTCTCCGGAATGAACCCCCGCTTCCTCTATATGCTCAAGCACCCCGCCCACGACAACGGTTTTCCCGTCGCAAACCGCGTCCACGTCGACTTCCTTTGCATCCTTGAGAAACTTGTCTATCAGTATCGGGTGGTTTGGCGAGACGCTCGCGGCTTCCCGTATGTAAGTCCGAAGAGACTCCTCGTCGTAAACTATCTCCATGGCGCGCCCGCCCAGAACATAAGACGGGCGGACCATGACCGGATATCCGATTTCGCTTGCTATGCCGATGGCTTCCCCTTCGCTTCTCGCGGTATCGCTCTGGGGCTGGAGGAGTCCCAGATCCGAAACGAGCTTTCTGAACCTGTCGCGGTCCTCAGCAAGGTCTATGCTCTCAGGGGAAGTGCCTATTATCCTCACCCCCTGCTCCTCAAGCGCAAGGGCCAGGCGAAGCGGTGTCTGGCCTCCAAGGTGAACTATGACTCCCCATGGGTCTTCCCTTCTTATAAGAGCCAGCGTGTCTTCAAGGGTAAGCGGCTCGAAGTAAAGCCTGTCCGAAGTATCATAATCCGTGCTCACGGTCTCGGGATTGCAGTTAACCATAATGGCCTCGTATCCTTCTTCCCGGAGCGCGAAAGACGCGTGCACGCAGCAGTAGTCAAACTCTATTCCCTGGCCTATGCGGTTCGGCCCGCCGCCGAGTATAACTACTTTTTTCCTGTCCGTGGGAGGCGCTTCGCTTTCGCTGTCGAAAGTAGAATAAAGATAAGGTGTGTAAGCCTCAAATTCGGCGGCGCAGGTATCAACCATCTTAAAAGCAGGCTCAATTCCCTCGCTCAGGCGAAAATCCCTCACTTTCCCTTCTTCAGCGCAAAGAATCTTCGCGATCTCAATGTCGGAAAAACCGCGGCGCTTGGCCTCGAGCATGGTTTCGCTGTTGAGCCCGTCCTCGGCAATATCCGACTCGAAATCGACAATCTGCTTTATATTCCGAAGAAACCAGGGATCCACGTGAGAAATCGAGTAGATATCCTCCAAGTCCATGCCCAGACGAAACGCGTCGGCTATATACCACAGCCGCCGAGGGGAGGGAACCCTGAGTTCCTCCCTTACCTCTTCGAGGTCCCGAGATACCTTCTCGAAACCGTGGGAATCTATTTCAAGGGATCTCATCGCCTTCTGCAGGGACTCCTTGAAGGTTCTCCCGATTGACATGGCTTCACCCACGGATTTCATCTGCGTTGTAAGAGTTGGACTTGTCTGCGGGAACTTTTCAAACGCGAACCTCGGTATTTTCACCACAACGTAATCTATCGTCGGTTCAAAAGACGCGGGGGTGTACTTCGTTATGTCGTTTGAGATCTCATCGAGCGAATAGCCTACCGCGAGCTTCGCGGCTATCTTGGCAATCGGAAACCCGGTGGCTTTTGAGGCAAGCGCGGAACTTCGCGAGACCCTGGGGTTCATCTCTATCACCATCATGCGCCCGTCTGCGGGGTTGACGGCGAACTGGATGTTGGAACCTCCGGTCTCAACGCCGATTTCCCTTATTATGGCTATGGACGCGTCGCGCATATGCTGATATTCCTTGTCGGTGAGGGTCTGGGCGGGAGCTACGGTTATGCTGTCCCCCGTGTGAACACCCATGGCGTCGAAATTCTCTATGGAACAGATTATGACGACGTTATCCATGTGATCCCGCATCACTTCGTACTCAAACTCCTTCCACCCCACTATGGACTCCTCTATGAGTATCTCGCTTGACGGGGAGCTTTCTATGCCCGCCCTGGCAAACTCCTCGAATTCCTCCCGGTTGTAGGCAACGCTTCCGCCGGTTCCGCCAAGGGTGAAGGAAGGCCGTATGATGACCGGAAACCCTATATCGTCCACGACCTCCCAGGCCTCCCGCATGTTGTGCGCGATACCGCTTCTGGGCACCTCAAGGCCTATGTCAGCTATGGCTTTTTTGAAAAGATCCCTGTTTTCCGCCTTCTGTATCGCAGGGATTTTTGCGCCTATGAGTTCCACGCCGTGGCGTTTGAGCACGCCGGATTCAGCAAGCGAAACGGCAAGATTAAGGGCGGTCTGTCCGCCTATTGTAGGAAGTAGGGCGTCGGGCTTTTCCTTCTCTATTATTTTTTCCAGTATTTCGGGAACGAGCGGTTCCACGTAAGTGCTGTCGGCAAAGTCAGGGTCAGTCATTATGGTAGCCGGATTGCTGTTTACCAGAACGACCCTGTAGCCCTCTTCCCTCAGTACCTTGCAGGCCTGGGTGCCTGAATAGTCAAACTCGCAGGCCTGTCCTATAACTATCGGACCGGATCCGATGACCATTATGGTTTTTATGTCAGTTCGCTTGGGCATGGAACGGAAAAGCTTCTAATCGGGTTGCAAATATATACTCAATAACGTGCTTACAGGCAATATAAAGAACCTTCCGTCGGGGAGACTGTTCCTGTTTTGCGGTGCAGGTTTTCGTTTGTCTTAACATCTCTGTACAATGTATCCATGAATGACGGGTTGCCCCAGCACGAAATCGAGCTGCTTAATGGCAAGGAACCGTTTCACGGGCCGGGGATCACGCAACCGCTGCTGCTGATTGATTACTGGAGGTGGCAAGGTTCGGCGCTTCTTGACAACACCTCTCGCGGCATCATGGCAGAATTTCTCGTCGCCATGGCACTGGATCTCCAAAGAAAACCGAGAAGAGAGTGGGATGAGTCTGATATCCGCATGGCATCCGGCAGCTCAATTGAAGTCAAAAGTTCCGCGTACGTGCAGTCGTGGGAACAAGCCAAACCCTCCGTTATTGAGTTCGGCATTGCTCCTCACAGAAGCTGGAACGCCGAAACCGGAGAATACAGAGAAGGCGTCAAGCGTTGGGCTGATATCTACATATTCTGCGTTTTCACAGGGGAAAAGCCTCTTCACTCACTTGATACAAGCAAGTGGGATTTCTATGTTCTTCCAACGGAGGTGCTTGATCGAGAAGTTCCCGAGCAGAAAACCATTCGTTTGAGTTCTCTTGAAAAGCTCTCACCGCGCAGATGCCGTTATGCGGAACTGAAAAAGACGATTTCAGATGTCGAAAACGGTATAAAAAGCGAAACGTCCCTCTGACCCCGAAGCTCGCTCCATTTCTCAATAAGCAGTGTTAAGGCCAACTGAAGGGTTCCGTCGTTGTAAAGCTGCACAAGGGGATGGTTGTCTTTCCCAGCAAATCCACAGCTTCCCTTGAATGGCTGAACATATTCCCTATAACTCGTACAATCATCATGCATGCTCATACGGTGGCACTTGACCGGAAACACAAGGAGCAAAGATCAGACTTAGCTGCCTGAAGAAGCCCTCCGTAAAATACAACCTTGAGAAAAATAAGATGTCGAGCGGCAAGTTTTCTTTCCCTCAGTCTGTGGCATAGGTAACCTAATGTGGATAGGAACCCTGCTATATCGGACTCCCCGTCTGCTGGCATATGTCTATTCAACCACTGCGAGACCGAACTGGTAACGCTTCCATTCTTCAGCGAAGCTGTTGGCCTGCTCCTTGTCCGATTCATCCGCGAACAGGAGACCGTCGGGCACATCCTGTCTTCCCTGTGCGGCAAGATTCTGCTGTCTCAGACTTGATGCCCAGCCGAGGCATTCGAGCATGGGCCAGATCAGGTCTGTTTCCGTCTGGCTTTCGTTGGGTTTCTGTCCGACAGGAAACCTGCTGAATATCTCCCTTAGGGATTCATAAAAACTTTCTACCGAATCAGAATCAAGATCTTTCCAGTCGGGCAGTTCGCTTATAGACTGACTGAGAAAATCATGAGAAAAAAGACTTCCACGAAAAGGTTTCCCGTTATCCACAGTTAAAAAATCACCCATTCACAAAACTGCTGGAATCTCCAAGATGAGCATTTAAAATGACCGGCGAGTCTTTCTGTTCGACAAGATGAGAATTCTCCTCCAGTAATTCAGGGACAATCACATTCAGAAGATTGCAAAGCTCATTCAAATTGCGTGCTTCAACTGCTAGTCCAGGTATACCCTCACTTGTCGCAACCCACATATCTTCATGCCACTTGGCTTCAATCGTGAAGACGCTATCCATAACATCCTTACTGACATACCGTCAAAGAAAAGACAGCCTTGTCAATACTCATATAGCTGCCGGTCAGCTTAATCCGGACACTCAACGTATATCTCTTTCCCCTTATCCGCAAATTCCCTCGCCTTGGAATCAAGCCCCTTCTGAACGGCGTCCATCTCCGAGAGACCTTGCTCCCTCGCGTAATCCCTTATATCCTGCGTGATCTTCATCGAGCAGAATTTCGGACCGCACATGGAGCAGAAATGCGCAACCTTTGCCCCTTCGGCAGGGAGGGTCTCGTCGTGAAACTCGCGCGCCGTATCCGGATCAAGAGAGAGATTGAACTGATCATTCCACCGGAATTCGAACCTGGCCTTGCTTAGCACGTTGTCGCGAAGCTGTGCCGTGGGATGACCCTTCGCAAGATCCGCCGCGTGCGCGGCGATCTTATAGGTTATGACTCCGTCCTTTACGTCCTTTTTATTCGGAAGACCGAGATGCTCCTTCGGGGTGACGTAACAGAGCATAGCAGTTCCGTACCATCCTATCATCGCCGCCCCTATGGCAGAAGTTATGTGGTCATAGCCGGGTGCTATGTCGGTAACTAAAGGACCCAGAGTGTAAAAGGGAGCTTCTCCACATATCTCAAGCTCCTTGGTCACGTTCTCCCTTATCATTTGCATGGGGATGTGTCCCGGACCTTCTATCATAACCTGAACATCGTGCTTCCAGGCTATCTGGGTAAGTTCTCCGAGGGTATCAAGCTCGGCGAACTGCGCAGCGTCGTTCGCGTCGGCTATGGAGCCCGGCCGAAGGCCGTCACCCAGAGAAAACGCTATGTCGTATGCTCTCATTATCTCGCAGATCTCTTCGAAATTGGTGTAGAGAAAGCTTTCCTTGTGATGCGAGAGACACCACTTGGCCATTATCGACCCGCCTCTTGAAACTATCCCAGTGACCCTGTCGACGGTAAGCGGAATGTAGCGAAGGAGCACTCCCGCATGTATCGTGAAGTAGTCAACTCCCTGCTCCGCCTGCTCTATGAGTGTATCCCTGTAAATCTCCCAGGTAAGTTCCTCCGGTTTTCCCTTAACCTTTTCAAGGGCCTGGTATATGGGAACGGTTCCCACGGGAACCGGGGCATTTCTTATTATCCACTCTCTGGTTTCGTGGATGTTGTCCCCGGTCGAGAGATCCATTATGGTGTCGGCTCCCCACCGGCATGCCCAGACTGCTTTTTCTACCTCCTCCTCAATGCTTGAGGTGACGGCGGAATTTCCGATGTTCGCGTTTATTTTCACGAGAAAATTGCGCCCTATTATCATGGGCTCGCTTTCCGGGTGGTTTATGTTGTTCGGAATTATGGCGCGCCCCGCGGCAACCTCTTCCCTTACGAACTCGGGGGTGATAGGGCTGGTCTGAATACGCGCGTCGAAATCTACTCCCTCGTGGTAAGCCCCGAGGTGTCCGTAGACCTCCCTCATCTTGTCGATTCTCTGGTTCTCCCTTATGGCGATATACTCCATCTCGGGCGTTATGATTCCCTTTTTCGCGTAGTGCATCTGGGTTACGTTTCGCGATGGCGCGGCACGAAGGGGTTTTCTTATGTTCCCGAAAGTTATCCCGTTTGCACTCTCAAGTCTTTTCCTGGCAAATTCCGAGGAGAAATCGGGCAGTTCCTGAACATCTCCCCGATCTCTGATCCACTTTTCGCGAAGCGGCGGAAGACCTCTGTGAACGTCAATATCGAAATCGGGATCGGTATAGGGGCCGCTGGTATCGTAAAGGGTTATCTTGAAGCGATCAGCGTCTGGGGCATCCGAGAGGAGATCGTCGGTTTCAACCTCCCTCATGGCCACCTTTATGTCGTGGATCTTTCCGTCCACGTATACCTTTTTTGATTTGGGAAAGGGGTCTCTGGTTATCACGGACCCGGCAGGTATTTTTTCTTTTTTCCGAGAAGAACTCATGAGCAATGGCTCCCTTGCAAAAAACGCTTCGGACATTGATTAGTTTAGGGGATTATAGGGTCCTTTACAAATAATTTTGGATCGTGGTTTCAAGTTCGTAACGCCACACCCGATTTAAATCAAAAGGAACGTTTGAATGAGAAAACCAAAGCAACTTACATATGGTAGAAAGATATCGGATTCACATTAACAGATCTGAATTCGCATAGAGTAATTTGAGGAAGCAGTCCAAGCCGAATCAGGCGGAGAACCAGTTTTCCAGCCGGAGATCTTCCACCTGGGAAAAATGCTTCTGGTTGTTGGTTACAAGCGTAGCGTTAATTATAAGGGCATGGGAAGCGATCATCGCATCAGCAAATCCGATGGGGCTTCCTTTTCTGAGCAGCGACGACTGCGTAACGGCGAATCGGTCCGCGCATTCAGTCGTCCAGTCGGCCACGTAATCAAGGCGTTCGCAGACCTTATCAATGCGCGCGTGGTATTTTGCGGAACCGACGCGCTCGGCACCAAACCGCAACTCCTGGTAGGTGATAACTGACATGCAGAGAATGTGGCCCTCAGCGGCCCGGTTCTCAAGGGTCTCCAGAATAGACCGCGAATGTTGCCGCATTATGTAACTGCAGATATTGGTGTCAAGCATGTAGGTCATTCAAATTTTCCCCGGCTTTCGTCAATCGCGAACAAATCTGGACGCTCTGCCAGGAAATCATCGCCTACCGGTTCGCTTTCTTCATTCAGAGTCAACCAGGACTTGCGTACGGGTTCCAGGATCAGTTTCTGACCCGCCTTCCTCACGGTCAGTTCGGTCACTCCCTCAAAAGCAAAATCCTTCGGAATGCGAACGGCTTGGCTACGACCATTTTTAAAGATTTTTGCAGTGGGCATGGTCACCTCCTGTATTGATATATCACAGTATATACCATGTGGCGGTACATGGCAATATCGATTGGGAAGCTTTTTTTGAAGACCAAACGTTTGCTCTTTGGAACAACACCCGCAATGCAGGATATAGTTGCGTTTAGAACTCGAAACTACAGATAACAAAAAGGCTTCGGCGATGCTGCAATCTGTCAGCGGGAAATCCTGTAAACGGCTCCCCTGCGGTCATCGGATACGAGCAGTGCTCCGTCGGGGGCAACCAGAACGTCAACCGGCCTTCCCCAAGCAGTTCCGTCACTCCCAAGCCACCCATGTGCGAACACATCGTATGAAGCCGCGTTCCCCGATTCGTCAAGGCGCACTGATGTCACTCTGTAACCTATGGGCACGCTTCTGTTCCATGAGCCGTGCTCCGCGATGAAAATCACGTTTTTCCAAGATGCGGGGAACATGAAACCCGTATAGAACCGCATGCCAAGCGCCGCAACGTGCGCGGGGAACTCCCACTGGGGAGGAGTAAATTCATCGCAGCCGCGCTCCGAACCGAACTGCGGATCCTGAACATCTGTCCCGTGGCAGTAGGGAAAACCGAAATGAAGTCCGGCTTCCCCGGCACGGTTAAGTTCGTCCGGAGGGCTGTTATCATTAATTCGCTGGTCTCTGCTGATGTTATCCCTTCCGTTATCTGTAAACCAAAGCACACCAGATTCCGGATGCCAGTCAAAACCCACGGTGTTTCTCACTCCATGGGCGAAAACCTCAAGATTCGTTCCATCGGGATTGACCCTCAGGATCGCTGCGTAACGCTCGTCGCCCCTTTTGCAGACGTTGCACGGCGCTCCGACCGGAACATAGAGTTTTCCGTCCGGTCCGAACCGGATGAATTTCCACCCATGATGCGTATCCCTGAGAAGCGTATCAATGACGACTACGGGGACTGGAGGAGATGAGAGACGGCTTTCGATTCCGTCATAGCGGAGAATCCGGCTTATTTCCGCGACATAAAGTGCCCCGTCCCGAAACGCAACACCGTTTGGAGTATTGAGGTTGTCCGCAATTATATGGACAGTTTCGGCGTAGTTATCACCGTCCGTATCGCTAAGGGCATACACGGTTTTAGACCTAGTACCGATAAACAATGTGCCATCGGCTCCAAGAGCAAGCGAGCGTGCACCGGGCACTTCGTTTGAATAAAGGGAGATCGAAAAACCCTCGGGAAGGGATATGCCCGAGAGCATTGGGTCCACGGGAATCTCCGGGGGCGCTGTTTCCCCAGGAGTTTCAGTAGGCATTGGTTCCGGATGAGGTTCCTCGGATATCGATTCTGGTGGAATCTCAACACGCTCGTCTGGGGCGGTTCTTTCCCCGCAGCCGCAGGCAGACAACAGAAAAATAAAAAGAGATGGAATCAGCACCCTGAAGATCTTCGGCATCAAAACCTCTACAATATAAAAACACTCACAACCCACCGAATGCTAACCGGAACACCTTCTCATGGAAACTGGGTAAAACCGAAAGCCATTCCCGTTCACTAAATTGAACACTTGGGTAAAGTTATTGTCCAGTTTATCAAAGAGGTCCGGTTTATGTCTTATCTCATTTTGGGTATTGAGACGTCATGCGACGAGACTTCCGCAGCAGTGGTGAGAGACGGAAAACAGATGCTCTCAAATGTGGTTTCCTCTCAAATCGACGTTCATAACGCCTTTGGCGGAGTCGTCCCGGAGATAGCGTCGCGCATGCACACGGAAATAATCCTCCAGGTAATCAATCAAGCGCTCGAGACTGCCGAGACTTCAGCGGGGGAAGTTGAAGCCATAGCGGTAACCCAGGGACCCGGGCTCATAGGTTCGCTCATGGTCGGAATTTCGACCGCGAAGGCCCTTGCGTTCTCCCATGGGAAACCCCTTGTGGGAGTAAACCATCTGGAATCGCACATAGCGGTGGCGCATCTGGAGAACGAAATTGATTTCCCGTTTGTCGCACTCATAGTTTCCGGAGGACACACGAACCTTTACATGGTAAGGGGGTTTCTTGACTTCGAACTGCTCGGAAGCACGAGAGACGATGCCGCGGGGGAGGCGTTTGACAAAGGAGCGAAGGCTCTCGGGCTCGGATATCCCGGAGGAGTCGAAATAGACAGGCTTTCAAAAAACGGCGACCCCGACGCCATCAGTTTTCCAAGACCGTTTAACAATGAATCCCCTGATTTCAGTTTCAGCGGGCTTAAAACCGCTCTTCTTAACCACATAAGGAAAAACCCGGTTAAAAGCGAAGAGAACCTCTTTGACGTATGCGCCGGGTATCAGGAAGCCATAGTGGAAACTCTTATTGACAAAACGCTTAATGCCGCGAGGAAAAACGGAGTGGGGAGCGTTGTTTTAGCAGGCGGGGTAGCCTGCAACTCAAGGTTAAGGCAGCTAAGCGAAGAGAGAATAAGAAGCAAAGGAATAAATGTTTTTATCCCCTCGCCCGCTCTTTGCACTGATAACGCGGCCATGATAGCCACGCTCGGTTACCATATGTACACAGATAACAGGGTGTCCGCACTTGATATATCTCCTTATTCAACCGCTAGACGGAGCCAGAAAAATCATGTTTCGTAGTCGACAACAACCGCATCCATAGCTACCTGCCGAACGAACTGCGCGACCTTCTGGTGCTCGGGATGCTCCTTGTAGATCTCAAGATCTTCCTGCGATTCGAACTCTGAATAAAGAGCGATATCAAACGATGTGGGAAGCTCGTTAGAATTCCTGCCGATCTCCATTGTCTTTATCTCCGGAATGACATTTTTGAGCCCTTCGAGTTCCTCCTTGATCCTGTCCATGAGCTCACCCTTGTCCGCACCTTCGTGCGAATCCTTGATCTTCCACATCACTATATGCTTTATCACTTAGGTCTCCTTGGAAAAATATCCGTACCAAGCAGTATAAACTATTTTTTCTGGAATTGCGAAAAATCCTCCATCCTGCCTAGGCAGCTATCCGGCTTTTGACAACAGAGTACATATTATGCCGGTAAAAGCGGATAACAGGGTGTCTGTGCTCGATATATCCCCTTATTCAACGGCAAGGCGGACCCAAGAAAATCACGTTTCGTATTCGACAAGAGCCACGTCCGTTCTTATCTGCCGGATGAACTTTCCGACCTTCATGTGCTCGGGATGCTTCAGGAAAACTTCATAATCTTCCTTCGAGTCGAACTCAGAATAGAGAGCTACATCGTACGTGACGGGAAGCTCACTAAAACTCTTGCCAAGCTCCATAGTCTTTATCTCCGGAACGGCGCTTTTCAATCCCTCTACTTTCTGTTTGAACTTGGCAATGAGCTCATCCTTGCTCATTCCTTCGTGCGAATCCTTCAGTTTCCACATCACCATACGTTTTATCACCTGAGTCTCCTTGGAAAAAGTTTCTGCAGTTTTTCCGAACAATGTAATTTGTTTTTAACAAAATTGCGAAAAAGCCCTTGATCTTGTCCGGACGGTCAGACGACTTCTGGCTATTAAAGTATATTATGCCAACAAAAAAGGTATGATTTGTTTTTATGTGGGAAAAAAGAGAGATATTCAGCGAACTTCCGTTCGTTTCGAATTTCGAGAAAGACAAAACCGATTTCCTGCTTAAGATAGGCGAACTGATAGAAGTGCCGGAACGCTACGTTCTCACCAAACAGTTCGAACCGAGTCATTCTTTCTACTTCCTCGTAGAGGGCCTGGTGAATTTCTCAATCAGTGTCGAAGACAGAACCAATGAATTCTCGGTGGGGAGAAGTGACGAGAAATTCACTCCCGCAGGCTGGTCGGGCTTTCGCTCTCCCAAACGCTACTACACAACGATCACATGCGAGAGGCCCTGCGTCCTGCTAAAGTGGAGTCACCAGAATCTTGAAAAATTCTTTGACCAAGAACCCCTTCTGGGACGCGAATTCCTGCTTTTCGTTCTCGGCAAAAGCATAAACCTTCTAAAACATGTCAGGGCCGAGCTTGCGGAATACAACAACGTAAACTGGGACATTGAAACGGGAAAAACGGGCGGTTTTTCCCAAGCAGGGAGATACATATCCGTACCTAACCCGCTTCAGCTTCTCAGGCAATCTCCTTTTTTCGAGATTTTCCCCGACAAGACGCTGCGCCAGCTGGCAAAAGCGACCCAGAAAAAATATTATCTAAACAACGAACCCATATTCAACCAGGGGGACACCCCCAAAGGAATAGACATACTGGCTTACGGAAAGGCGGCACTGTGCTTCTCTCCCGACGGGGCGCAGGGAGGAGTTGAGGAATCCGCCGCGCTTCATCTGATTAACCTCCCCGGATATCTGGTCGGATGGATGGGCGCCGCTCCCGCCACATCAAACGACATCACCGCTGTTGCAAGTAGAAATTCGGTTATCTATCACATAAGCGCCCGCAATCTTCATAAAATCCTGAATCAGGATCCCACCTTGGCCCTGGCTCTGGCCAGAAGACTTTTATGGCTGGTGTCAATACGGCTTCGAAATGCCCGCGCGGGGCTCATATCGCAAAGATACGAACGAGAAATACTGGCTATAAGCAACCTTATAGAGCAAAACTCCATGCAGTTAAGCGTCACCTCCCCCATCCATAAACTCGCCCACCTGCTAAACAGCCCGCTTACGCTGGATGACGCTTTTCGGCTTCTGTTCAGGCTGGAAAAAGAAGGAGAGAGCCTTGAGAGGGAGCTGTCCCGTCTCAGCCTTGATATTCTCGGAAAGATCTACAAGGAATACAACTTTTTCGAGGGACTAAAAAACGTCTATCAGTCCGTTACCGCCGCACCGGAATCGCTTTCTCCAAGTGAGATAAGAACCATGGCGGCCAAACAGTTCGTGGGCGTTTTCAAGAGCACTCCTTACGTAATCGAAGGATGGGAGAATCTGCCCGATGAACCGGGACACATCTTTATATACAATCACCTGGTGAACCATCCCTACAATACCCTTCCCAATAATTTTCAGATTACGCTCGATTCCCACTTCATAAGCTCGATGGTTCTCTACGCTAAGTACGGCGAGGCCGGGGTACGCGTCGTACGCGTCCCCAGAGCAGAAGAATACGGACACGAATACTACTACCGAAGACTCGGACATATTAACGTCTACACTGGTGAATCCAACCCTGTCGGGCAGACCCCGGAACGCAAGAAAGCGTGGAGAGAAGAATTCTACAGGACCGCAGAGAAGTATCTGAAAAAAGGCTTTAACATAGTAGTAAGCCCCGAGGGAACCAGCATGAGGACGGAGGAATCTCCCGGTCCGTTCAAGCTCGGCGCCTTTCTTCTGGCGGCATCCGTTTCGCCTGAGCCTTATATCGTTCCCATAGCGGTAGCGAACTTTGACAAGAGAATAAACCAGAACGTGTTCTCCCTGACAATAAAAAAACCTTTCAAGATATCCGATCATGTAAGGAATCCCGGGGATAACAAAGAGAAGCTCTTTGAGTTCATTAAGGAATACGGAACCGAGTACAGGAAATATGTCGAAGAGGCAGTGGGACTGGCAAAGCGCGCGGAATCCACCAAGATCAACTTAAAAACCTTCGAGCAAGTCGAAAAACAGCTCCCAGTAATCGATAAAAACCTGTTTGAACAGGACGTAAGGATGCTTGAGAGGCGCCATGTCGGGAAAAAGAGTAACGCAACGGTATTTTATGGCAGTTCAAGTTTCCGCCTCTGGAGGGGCATGGCAAGGAACTTCTTCGATTACAACGTCTTGAATCTTGGCTTCGGAGGCGCCAGAATCGCCTACTGCCTGCACTATTTCGAGCGGCTCATAAAACCGAATGACGTTAAATCCCTGGTTCTCTACGCAGGCGATAACGATATTGGAGACGGATGTCTGCCAAAACAGGTGCTGAATTTCTTTGTGGATTTTTATTATCGTTTCAGAGAGTTCTATCCCAACACAAAAATGACGTTCGTTTCAATAAAGCCGAGCCCCGTAAGATTTCATTTTCTTGACAGAATCGAGGCGTCAAACGATCTCGTAAGACAGTTCCTGTCAAGAGAACCAAATGCCTTTTACCTGAATGTTTACGACCACATGCTGGATGAAAGCGGGAATATAAGGGAGGAACTGTTCACCGAAGACGGTCTCCACATGAACAGAAAGGGGTACGCGCTATGGAAGGATCTGTTTTTGGCGAACGAAAAGGAAATTTTTTACGACCCCGGACCCGAGGAATCTGAAAGGCAAACTAAACTTCTCCCGAAAACGGAAATCCACACCCAGGCACCCTCTGATCTGGCTTGAAATAGCCCCCTACTGCCGTCCGCGCTCCCGCCCCGAAGAGGGGATTAGAACCCACATCTTTCTTTTCGAATGGCGCCCCCAGCTTGGAGAAAGCAGAATGTAATTGCCCTGAAGGAGCGGTGAACCATCGAGATTAAAAGAGAGCTTGGAGGGACCTTGGTAATTCGAAACGTACCTCCCGGAAACTGAAAAATCGGCTTTTGCCGAGCGGCACTGCCCGCAGAGAAAGGCCCAAAGGTCATTTTCCCCAAATTCGATCCCGATAGCCTTCTCCCTCTTGTCCATCCATTCCGCATTTGGAAAAACCCAGTGGCGATGACCGTCTTTGAGTCCTAGGGAAAGAACAAAACAGGTGGTTTCCGAGACGATTTTCCTAACAGAGTATCTGAGAGTTGAGTTCATGGAGCAGTCTCAGGCCGTGGAGAGCAAGGTCATTGTCGACCCGATTCACGCAGGCGCACTCCTCAGAGATCGCTTCGGCGAAACCCCCGGTCATCACGATTTCGGGAGAAGAACCCATCTCCTCCTTGAGTTTCGCGCAAAGCCCGTCAATCATCGAGGCGTAACCGTAAAACAGACCCGACTGTATGCACTCGACGGTGTCTTTGCCTATCACCTGCTCGGGCCTCTCGGGATCAACCTTCGGAAGCTTGGAAGTTCCGTGGTAAAGCGCCACCGTGGAAAGCTCGATCCCAGGGACTATGACTCCGCCCAGGTATTCTCCTTTTTCGGAAACGCAGTCAAAAGTGGTCGCCGTACCGAGATCAACCACTATCACGCTTCCACCGAAGCGGTGGTAAGCCGCAACAGCGTTTGCTATTCTGTCGGCCCCGAGCTCTTCAGGACTGTAAATCCGAATCGGCATTCCCGTTCTTGTCTCAGGACCCACAATTATAGGCCGGTGACCGAAATATTTCTCCACTAGTTTCGCCACTCCCTCCTCCATCTCGGCGACCACGCAGGAGAGTATGGCGCCGGTGAACGAGGAAGGAGATATGTCTTTCTCGTCCATCTTTCCAAACAAGATGATTCCGTAATCATCGGGGCTTTTGGTTCTGTCAGTATCCACCCTGAAGCTGTATACGAGATCCTCTCCGGAAAATATTCCGACCATTATGCTAGTGTTGCCGACATCAATTGCGAGAAGCATGGCTAATCAAGTCCGGTTATCGTGATCTGACTTGTTAATTTACAGGTGCAGGCGCTTCTGGAACAACAGGATATCGTTAATTCCGAACGCAGGTAAACCGGTTTTGAGGGGAGTATAACTTAAAAACCGGACAAACCGAAGCACTAAAATCTCCTTGGATATTGATACGAGAACGGGCCCCTAAAATAAATAAAAATTCCATAGTCTTTCCTACTACGAATTGTGTTATAGTGGAACTATTAGTCTTAAAAGGAGGGATTTTGTTATGTGGAAGTTTTACAATAGTCTTGTGTTGCGCCGTTTTCAAGGGATACGCAGTCTCGGAATTTTTGCTTTATCAGTAGCATTTTGCCTTACAGGATTGCTAGCACTCTCATCCTGTGATGATGACGATGATGAAGCGGAAGCGCAACCAATTGAGATGAGAGGATTCTACACCAGTGTTAATGCGGATGGTACAACGGATTGTACAAATGAAGACATTGACCTGCGCGAGGAAGATGCAGGAGATCTCAGCGAGCCTAACGTCAGGATCACCGCAAGGGGCGTCGCTTTTGGGTCTGCAACCTTTCTACAGGTAGGAGTAAAGGTAGGCGAAAGCGATTACAATGCCGAAACCATTTCAACCTATTACGTAAGTGAGACGGATGGAAATTTTGACAGGCCCGGAGCATATTTTCTCGTAGCAAAAACCGACGCTGACATTGAGGCAGACACGATATATACCGGTTACTGGGCCGGCTATGCCTACCGTCGCGCCGCAGATGCCACAGCCTATCAACCTGTGGTAATTTGTCCATATGTGATGGTACCAGCAGGAACTGCTGGGTTAGAAGACATAGGAGCAGGCGATTGTGGTGAAATGGGCGGAGACACCGTGCATCCCGCATTGGCAAAATATCTGACAGACGACGACGGCTTGAGGGACTGCCATAACCTTTTAGATAGTCAGGGCGTATTGTCTCCCATGAAACGATAATTGGAATACCACGAAACGGCCGAGCGTAAAATAGCAACGGGCATCAGGTTGTTAACAACAATCCTGCATGCCCGTTCTTTTTTTGCTTAACGATTTAAACAATCCCAGGATTTATACCGAATCTGCTTTTTGACAAAACCCTAGGGGAAAACTATTATTCACGGCATCCGGAAGGAAAAAAAGTGAGAATAATAGTCACAGGCGGAGCGGGATTCATAGGCTCTTGGGTATGCAAAGCGCATATCTCCGAGGGCCACGAGGTTCTAGTGGTCGACAACCTCTCAACGGGGTCTGAGGACAATATCCCCCCTGAAGCCGAGTTTGTTGAGTGCGACGTAAGGGATTCCGCCCGACTTGAAAAGGCGTTTCGCCAATTCCGCCCTGAAGTCGTCAACCACCACGCAGCACAGATAAACGTAAGAAATTCCGTCGAGAACCCCGGCTTTGACGCTGATGTAAATATAGGCGGTTCCCTTAACGTTCTTAGACTCTGCGGGGATCACAAAACCGAAAAATTCATTTTTTCATCCACCGGAGGCGCTCTCTACGGAGAGCCAAAGAAACTTCCGGCCGATGAGTCAACCCCCGCCCTTCCTCTTTCCCCTTATGGAATCTCGAAACTCTCAACGGAAAATTACATAAGATACCATTCAAGGAATCATGGTTTCGGACACGTGATCCTGAGATACTCAAACGTGTACGGAGAAAGGCAGAACCCCGAGGGGGAGGCCGGCGTGATAGGGATTTTCTGCGAGAAAATAATCAGCGGGAAGCCCTGCCTCATATTCGGAGACGGAGAACAAACGAGGGATTACGTGCACGTCTCCGATGTCTCGCGGGCAAACCTGCTCGCCGCAAGCCTCATGCAAGAGGGAACTTTCAACATAGGAACTTCTATCGAGAGTTCCGTAAACGACATAGTGCGCATACTGGGGGAGGCAACTAAAACCGAATTCACGACTGTTCACGAAAAAGAGCGTTCCGGGGAAGTAAGAAGAATTAGTCTTGACTGCTCCCTAGCGGCCGAGAAGCTCGGATGGAGCGCGCAGATGGCCTTGCGCGAAGGCCTTTTTAGAACATGGAACTGGTTTTTGCAGGAGAGGAATTGACGGCAGCCCGAAGTCTCTGTCTTTGAAAAAACCTCACTCGTGGTTAAAATTGTTTTTCTTTCGGAGGATGGATAATGCAGGATAACGAAGAATTTTTTGATGTACGGATTTACAAAAGATATATAAAAGAAGGGCATATCACCCAGAAGGATTACGAAAAACACGTAAAATCCCTGCCCGACGTAAGTGACAAGGCAACATCCCTTCTCATTGACGAAGAAGAGGAAACCGGGGAGCAAGAAGAATAATGGAGCGCTGGGAATACAAGGTAATCTCGACTGATGTGCTTGTTAAAAGACCCCAGGACCATGATATAGCGGTCTACAAGGAAGAGGTTGATTCAAGAAGGGAGAACGCCAGGGAAAACCTTGAAGATTCTCTTGTCTCGCTTGGTAAGGACGGCTGGGAACTTGCCACCATTACGGGTGAATTCGCCATATTCAAAAAGAAAGTCAGCTAGACTTCACTGCCACTCTATGGTGCCGGGAGGTTTTGTGGATATATCGTATACGACCCGGTTTATTCCCTTTACCTCGTTTATGATCCTTACCGAGATTTTCCCGAGCAGATCATAGGATATCTTCGACCAGTCGGCGGTCATTCCATCCGTACTGCTCACAGCCCTCAGGGCGCAGACGTTTTCATAGGTGCGCTCATCGCCCATCACTCCCACCGTCTTTACCGGGATAAAAACGCAGAAGGCCTGCCATACTTCATCATAGGCCCCCGATTTTTTAAGCTCGTCTATAAAAATGCTATCCGCATGCCTCAGTATGGAGAGTCTTTCGCGCGTGACTTCTCCCATTATCCTGATCGCAAGACCCGGACCGGGAAAGGGATGACGGCCTATAAGAGAGGAAGGGAGCCCGAGAGCCTCGCCAACGCTTCTCACCTCGTCTTTGAAAAGTTCCCGAAGAGGCTCTACTATCTCTAGGTTCATTTTTTCCGGAAGCCCTCCGACGTTGTGGTGGGACTTTATGACGGCCGAGGGGCCCTTGACACTCACGCTCTCGATAACGTCGGGATAGAGCGTTCCCTGGGCTAGAAAACGGACATCGGATATCTTTTCAGCTTCTTCCTCGAAGACCCTCACGAACTGCTCGCCCATGATCTTTCTTTTCGTTTCGGGATCCTCAACACCTTCAAGATGAGAGAGAAATCTCTCAGAGGCATCCACGTGAATAAAATTCATCTCAAACTCGGAAAAAGCGTCACAGACCTCCTGAGCCTCATCAAGCCTCATGCATCCCGTATCAACGAAAATACAGTAAAGCCTGCGGCCCACCGCCTCGTTAATAAGAGCAGCCGCGACCGAGGAGTCCACTCCTCCCGAGAGCCCGCATATGATCTTGCCGTTCCCGACCCTTTCCCTTATATCGTGCATTGAATGCTCTATGAACGAACCCGCCGTCCAGTTTCCGCCAAGCCCCGCCACCTGAAAAAGGAAATTGGAGAGTATCCGGGCTCCGAATTCCGTATGCACGACCTCCGGGTGGAATTGCACCCCGTAGATGTTTCCGCCTGCATTTCTTACCGCCGCGCACTCCGTGTTCTCGGTATCGGCTATCGCCGTAAATCCCTCGGGCATACTCAAAACCCTGTCGCCGTGAGACATCCAGACTCCCGAGGTCTTCTCCACGCCCGAGAAAAGCGGGTCTTCCGTTACCAAGTTCAAGACGGCAGGACCGTATTCCCTCTTCTCGGAGCGCTCAACTTCACCACCGAGCTGGAAAACCAGCACCTGAAGCCCGTAACAGATACCCAGAACCGGTACTCCCAAAGCCAGTATTTCCCCGTCCACCCTAGGAGAATCATCCGCCCAGACGCTTGAGGGCCCCCCGGAGAGTATTATCGCCCCTGGATGGTCTTTCTTTATTTCGTCTGTGGAAGTGTTATAGGGCTTTATTTCGGAATAAACCCCGAGTTCCCTGGTGCGCCTGGCGATAAGCTGCGTATACTGGGAACCGAAATCAAGAACAAGAACTTTTTCCCGCATTTACGACCGCCTCCCCCGTTGCGATAAAATCCGAAGAACCCTGAAGGGTAAACCGCGCTTTCTGAGGCTGACTTTGCGAGATAAGAAAACCGTTATCACCCGATCCTGTAGTTGGGAGATTCCTTGGTAATTACGATATCGTGAACGTGACTTTCCTGAAGCCCGGCATTGGTAATCTTTACGAACTTCGCCTTTTCCTGAAGTTCCCTTATCGTCGCGGAACCGGTGTAGCCCATTCCCGCACGAAGCCCTCCGACCAGTTGGTAGACTATGGCCCCTATATTGCCCCTGTAAGGAACCCTTCCCTCTATTCCTTCGGGGACAAGCTTAGCCTCCATCATCTCATCGTCCTGGGCGTAGCGGTCTCTGCTCCCGGCCCTCATCGCTTCAATGGAACCCATGCCACGGTAGACTTTGTAGGTTCTCCCCTGATAGAGGACAACCTCCCCGGGGGCTTCGTCCGACCCGGCGAGCAGGTTCCCTATCATCACAGAATCTGCTCCGGCGGCAAGCGCCTTTGTTATATCCCCCGAGTACTTTATCCCTCCGTCGGCTATTACGGGTATGTCGTGCTTTTTCGCCACGGAACAGACTTTCCTTATGGCGGTTATCTGCGGCACTCCTATACCGGCTATCACACGCGTCGTACATATCGATCCGGGACCGACCCCCACCTTGAGACAATCCGCACCAGCTTTTATAAGATCCTCGGCCGCTTCGGAGGTGGCTATGTTGCCGGCCACCAAATCTATCTCCGGGTATTTTTTTCTTATATGGGCCAAGCTGTCTAGCACTCTTTTCGAATGTCCGTGTGCAGTATCGACCACTATTACGTCGCAGCCTGCTGCAACAAGCTCGTCCACCCGCTCCTGGCTGTGCTTGTCAACCCCGACCGCGGCTCCCACGAGAAGCCTTCCCATCACGTCCTTAGACGCCTTGGGAAACTTCTCTATTTTCTCTATATCCTTCATGGTTATAAGGCCACGAAGCTTGAAGCTGTCATCAACGACCGGGAGTTTTTCTATCTTAAACTTGTGAAGAAGTTCCTTGGCTTCGAGAAGAGTGGTGCCCTCCTTGACGGTAACAAGCTCCTTTTTGGGAGTCATCACCTTGTCGATCTTAAGATCCATGTTCTTTTCGAATCTTATGTCCCTGTTGGTGATTATTCCGTGAAGCGTGTTGTCGGACTTTACAACAGGAAGGCCTGAGATGTCGTTTTCAACCATTATCTCGAGGGCTTCGCTAACCCGGGTTCCGGGACGTACGGTCAGTGGATTAACTATCATTCCGCTTTCGTATTTCTTTACTCTCTCGACTTCTCCCGCCTGTGCAGGGATGGAGAGGTTTCTATGGATTATCCCTATGCCGCCTTCCTGCGCCATGGCGATTGACGTGCGGAATTCCGTTACGGTATCCATGGCCGCGCTTAGTATGGGAATATTAAGGTTTATACGCCGGGTAAGCCTTACCGAAACATCAACTTCGCTCGGCAGAACTTCGGAATAGCGCGGAGATAGTATTACGTCGTCAAAGGTAAGCGCTTCTTCAAAAACAAAATCCTGCATAGCAGCTAGCCAGCCTTCTTGGCGGCGGAAACCTTCCTTGCCCTCGGTTTTCTTGTTTTCGGGGCGGGTTTTGGTTTTCTTTCAGCGTCAGGAGCCCCGCTTCCGCCCATACTTTGAAAACCCTTAGCGAAAAGATCCAGAATTTTCTTTCTCGCGTCGGAAGCCTCCACCCCTAGTTCAATCTCTATCTCCTGCTCCTTATCCAGAAGATTCAGAAAAACTGACACTATACCCACGTAAGTCGTGTCATCAACTTTTTCAAATCCCATGGATTTCAGAAGCTTTCTCGGAATGAGTGGAAACTCGAAATCAAGGGTCTCGACGGATTCTTTGGAGAGCGAACCGTCCTGACTTATGCTTATTTTTATTCGTGTAGGTTTCATCGCTTACCCACCGGATTATTTCTATAAAGGGGCTATAGTTTACTAAAAACAGCTTAATAAAGCAATTTAAAATGCATTGTACTTGCCGATCTCGAAGCTGGCGACTTGCACTCTGCGCACCTCTCGTCCTGACACCCAATAAATAGAGACATGTCGGCAGGCGGAATCCACGTGCCGGTCTTGCCATCCCGCGCGCTGCCCGACCCGGGAGCAACGTCAAGTCCGGAGCCCCAAACGGCTCCCCTAACCCTCAGACATCTCCTCGAAATCCGTAATCTCGATCTGATACTTAAGACCAAGTATCTTGCTCACGGAAAGGTAGAAAGTGCTGAAGAAAACGGTATTGCCGGGCTTTATGTTGAAATTGGCCGAGGCCTCTGTCCCGGTAAGTGCCGAGAGGTCATCCCCGCTTTTCCTGCTTAACTTCTGAAGAGGATGCTCCGTGTCGGCGTTTCTGAGGTCCCGCATCGAAAGGGTGTTGCCCGAGTAAAAGTCCTGGACGTAAACGGTCCGCCCCGACACTTGAAAACTGCTCCTGAGCTTTATGTAGCTGACGGGAACGTCGCTTTCGTTCATGATCTCCCCTCGAACGAAAAAAAGATAGCCTTTCTTGGTGGTTATCCATCGGGATTCAGTGTTCCTAACGATCAGTTTTCGGGAAATATCGTCGCTCTCCCAGAACCACGGCTCGGGGAAAAATCCAGACTTGAAGGCCCCGAGACCGAGTGCAAAAACAACTGCTATCAGGATAAGCCTGAGCGGGTATTTTCTCTTTTTTACTTCGTCTACGCCGTAAAATATTTTTTCCGCGTCCATTAGATCCAGCCCCGGAGTTAAAAAACCTGTAACAGGATAAAAAGCCACATTTGCAGATTCTGATTATAACCGTTTTTCCGCAAAGACGGGGTCCTCCCGAGCAACCCCAAACGCATCCTTATTCATTTTACAACGCAGTATATTCAGGATATAAAATCTATTGAGATCGCATATGCCTGAAGGTTAAGTTCTGCGTGTGGACGGGCTTTGCAAACAACAAGTTCAGGAGAGAAATTATGAAGATAACTAAAAACCAAAAGTCTGCTTTCTGGATTTTCATAGTCGCGGTTGCAACAACCTTGGGCATCTCCGCGAACGCGGCTGCCCAAAGCGCCAGCTTTTACGTCGGCGTCTCGGGCGGAGTTCAATACTATAACATCGAACATGCCAAGACCGTTGACAACACTGAGGCCCCGAGTGATTTCCTGCAGGCCGGAAAAATTTACAGCACCAGTGACTCGGCAAGCAAAACGGGGTTTGGCGGCGGTCTTCTTGTCGGCTATCGGCTTAGTCTCGACCCGAACGACACCCTTTATTTGGGAATCGAAGTTGACGGGCAGATCCACGACGGCACAGTGAGTGGAACGCTTCCCGGAGAGGGAAAATCACAGGGCCGGAACCAGCGCGGGGAAGCATGGCCCGATAAGTGGAGCGTGGACAGGAAAAACAGTTACGGTGCGACGCTTGTGCTTGGGGCAAACCCTCCGTCTCTGGCTTCACTTCTGGGTACAGGTGGCAGCATCTACATTCTCGGCGGGGTGCGCCGAGTGAACGCGGAGTTTGAGATTGACTACTACGGGTGCTTTGTCGGCGACAGGCTCTGCGGTACCGATGAGTTTGAGGGAGGTACCGACTCCCACGACGAGACCTTCAACGCGCTTACGTTCGGGGGAGGCGTTGAGAAGATGATCGGGGGCAAAACCGGAATCCGGGCCGAAGCGCGCCACACACTCTACAAGAAAGAAGACCGGGGGACTTTCCCCGACAGCAATAACATAAAGGTTCCCGTATCACTTGACGGAAACGAAACCGGTTTCTCGATAAAAGCGGTTGTTTACTTCTGAACTTTCGCCTTACCGGAATCTGCCTTATTTATGGAAGCAAGATCGGTATCGGAACCAGTGTGAATATGAAGGGGCATTCCGTGTGTGGCTTCGGCATCAGGGATCATGCTCCAAGTTCCACTGTTTCTTCCTTTTGCTGCTGCGGATCAGAAACACCCGAACCCGGAAAAAAAATACACACCAAAACAAATTGAAAAAAACATCCCTTTATGTAATAATAACGCTCATTGCCTTTTTTCAGGAGTGGATGAATGAACCCCGATAACCCTTTTGCTTCCCTCCGGGAAGAAATGGATAAGCATGTCGTCGGGCACGACGAGGTAAAAACCGCTCTCCTTCTCGGAATAATCTCAAGAGAACACATCTATATCGAAGGCCCTCCGGGTACAGCGAAGACAATGCTTTCGGAAATCGTTTCCAAAGCGGCCCAGCTCAACTTCTTTTTCTACCAGCTTCACAGAGACACCAGGCTCTCGGAACTCGTCGGAGACCTGACTATAGTAAAAGAGGAAACCGAATCAGGGGAGAGGATAAAACAGGATATCGTAAAGGGCGGGATACTGACATCCGAGATATGCCTTTTAGACGACATATCGCGCGCGCCCGGGGAATCGCTCAACATACTTCTTCGAATACTTAACGAAAGGAAATTCTTCAACGAACCCATCCCGCTTCTGACCGCAATAGCGACGAGCAACCCGACGGCTGACGAATACTACAACGAACCCCTTGATCCGGCTAACCTTGACCGTTTCATTCTCCAAGTAAAGGCTCTGGGAATCTCCTACGGAAAAAAATGGGATGAAGCCAGAAAGGTCATTGAGCTTTACTCGGAAAGGCCGTTTGAAGAAAAGATACCGAAAAGGGTAAGCAAAAAACTTTTCGACAAAAGCTACAAAACACTTGAAAAGATACTGATTCCGCCCGACGTGCAGGAAGGTCTTGCGAATTTCGCGGCCATAATGATCGAGGACTTCGGGCTCAACGAGACCAACTCGCTTATTTCCGACAGGACGTTTTTCGTGAAAGCACTCAAGCTTATCCGTTCCCACGCGCTTCTCAACGAACGGGATGTATGCTCGAAAGAAGACCTTGACGTCTTAAGATACATGACTGCTTTCCGTGTCCCCCCCGACGTCTACGAACAGATGGACAATATTCTTCGGAATATCGTTCAGGATAAAAAAAAAAGCCAGATGACAAACTGACCCCGGATCCGGATCAGATCCCTGATTCGGAATTCGATCAGGATTTCTCCCAGGAACCCAAGGGGGAAATTCCCGACGAGGAATCGGATAAGGAAACCGAGAATCCGCTCGCCGAGGCCCAGAAAACATTCTTTGACGCGCTTAAGGACCTTAAGCAGAACCTCGATAACAACCAGAGCGAAATGGCTCCTCCAGAAGGCCAGGACGTGCCGAGCGACCCCACCGGAAATCCACAGGACAGTGGGAACACGGAGAGGGAGGACAAATCCGCGCGCGCATACATGAGCAGCAAGTCGTCCAAGGCCGGAGAAGACGATGAAACAGTAATACCGGGAAGGGGAAATACGGAAACAGCCGAGAACATAAAACGCATCATGAGAGTGCTCGAAGGCAATTTCCAGAAAAGCATGGCAAAAAAGACTTCCCACCCGGGAGGATCTCCAAGAAAATGGAAGCGCATGTCCTCTTTTGACGAGATCGAGGATATAGATCCCGTCGAGGCGTTCATATGGTCCGAGCATACTTCCCCCAGGCTGCCCAGAGTTCACCTTCGCGAAAAGGAAACGCTCGGAGGGGAGATAGCAATTCTCAGGGACATAAGCACTTCGATGATGGGAGTGTACAGCGAGTGGTCTTCATCCGTCGTGAAGGGAGTAATAGAGCTTGCGAGAAAAAAGAGGATGAGAATCGGCTATCTGGAATTTAACCACCGCTCAAGAAAACACACGAAGAACTCCCGCTTTTTCACCAGGGACTACCGCTGGATAGAAAGGCTGGCGGAGAGCACGGACTGCTCCGGAAACACAAATTATGAAGAAGCACTGGGAGAAGCGCTTAAGGAGTTCCGAGGCAGAGGGCTTAGAAACAAGCACATACTCTTTATAACCGACGGGATTCCAACTTCCGGCGATCCCAATGTAGAAGTGCAGAGGGTGCGCGCAAAGAGTATAGGCGTCTGCATACACTCCATATTCATCGGATCGAAGAACTACCCGCCAATACTTGAAATACTCTCAAAAGAAACGGTCGGAACACAGTTCATGGCGTCCAAGGGCCGGGACGACATAATACGTATAGAAAGAAAGGACCGAGCTTATCTGCAGGCGGAGCAAGAAAAGATTGCCAGATCGCAGCATGACGGCTTCGCAAAAGCGTTCAGGGGAGAACTCTAGCGCACCTGATCAAAAGTGCTCTGGACGCGCATAAAGTCACTGCTTTTCCTTCTTTAGAAGCCTTTTCACGGCATTCTGATGGTCCCTATATGTGCTTGAGAAAACATGGACCCCGCCTCCGTTTGAAACGAAGTAAAGATAGTCAACATCCGCCGGCTCGAGTGCCGCGCGGATTGAATCAAGACCGGGA
Organism: Candidatus Dadabacteria bacterium; assembly: GCA_026705445.1. Taxonomy (NCBI): domain Bacteria; kingdom Pseudomonadati; phylum Thermodesulfobacteriota; class Candidatus Dadabacteria; species Candidatus Dadabacteria bacterium. The sequence goes on along the minus strand of JAPPAR010000022.1, from coordinate 25,627 downwards.
GCCGCTATCGGACCCGGAGGGAGTCCCGAAACCACGTAGGTATTATAGGGAGAAGGGAAACTCAGATCTTTTTTCCTAATATTGCCGTCAAACTTCTCGCCAAGAGCATAGATCACCGTCGGGTCAAATTCAAGCTTCATCCCTTTGCGAAGCCGGTTGCGTATTACGGCGGATACAAGAGGCCTCTCCGGGGGAAAAGCCGTTTCTTTCTCTATTAGTGATGCAATAGTCACAATCTCCTTGATATCGGGTTGCGGACTCGCAATACCAAGCGTCGCATAAACTTCCCGAAACCTATCTAGCATTGTTTCAATTACCTTCTCCGCAGAGCAATCACGCGCAAAGAAATAAGTGTCGGGAAAAAGGAATCCTTCAAGACTCGAAACGTCCACGCCAAGTTTTTTCGTGGAATACTCACTGTTTTCCGCAACCGCGAGAAACTCTTCCCGGGAAACTATCTGCGAGGCATCGAGAATTCCGGCCATCTGCACAAGAGTAATCCCTTCGGGGAAGGTAACTCTCTTTAAGGACACTTCGCCGCGACGCAACTTTCTATGAACAGCATAAGGCGCCTCGCCGGCCGAAAAGACGTATTCGCCGTGCTTAAGCTTCCTATGGGTTCCGCTCAGAAAAGCCGAAAAAAAAAGAACCTCTGCTCTTCTTACCACTCCCTCTACCTCAAGTTTCTCCGCTATAGCGGACAGGCCAAGGCCTTGCGGTATCTCGACAATTTTTGTCTCAGTTGGAAAGCCGTCTAGGAAATAAAACCAGGCAGACAAAGCCAGCAGAGAGGAAACAAAAACCACAAGTCCCTTTGAGAACCGGTTAAATCTACGAGTCTCACTCATCTGGAAAGTATCACCATCTCGTTTCGATGGATTATCTCGTCGCTGTATCTGTACCCGAGCACATCCTCTATTTCAGATGATTTCTTTCCGAGGATCTTCCTCACCTCTGAAGAACCGTAGGAACAAAGTCCTCTTGATATTTCAACCTCAGAGGAGTTAAAGCAGCTCACAAGCTCTCCTATCTCGAACTCCCCCTGAACTTCCCTTATACCCGAAGGAAGGAGACTTTTGCCTTTTTTAGTAATAGCCTCGGCCGCACCCTCGTCCAGTATAAGTTTCCCCTGAGGCTTAAGCGTATAGGCAATCCAGTGTTTTTTCCCTGTGAGTCTTTCCCTTTTCGGAAGTATCACGGTTCCATACTCATGGCCTTTAAAGATGTTCAGAAGAGAATCTTTTCTTCTCCCGTTCGCGATTATAGTGGGCACCCCAAAGGCGGCGGCGGATTTTGCCGCCTGGACCTTGGTTCTCATTCCTCCAGAAGTGGTTTTGCCGAAAGTATCTCCGGCAAAGGATTCTATTCTGGAATCTATCTCCTCGATTGTGGAAAGCAGCTTGGCGTTTTCGTCTTTCGCCGGGTCCTTGTCGAAAAAGCCCTCCACGTTGCTTAGCAGTACAAGAAGGTCCGCTTCCGTAAGAGAAATCACAAGTGCCGCGAGATTGTCATTATCTCCGAACATGATCTCCTCGAAAGCAACCGTGTCATTTTCGTTTATAACGGGAATTATCTCCATCTCAAGCAGCCGCCGGATGGTCTTTCTAGAGTTAAGGAACCTTTTCCTGTCGGAGAACCCGTCACGGGTAAGCAGAATCTGCGCCACATTAAGGCCAAACTCAGAAAAAGCCTCTTCGTAATTTCTGATAAGCTCGGTTTGACCGCAGGCGGAAATCGCCTGTTTTACGTCTATCTCTACAGGTTTGCTCGAAAGACCCAGTTTCTTCATCCCCGACGCTATGGCTCCCGAAGAAACTATGATTGTCCTCACTCCCCTCTGTTTAAGGTTAAAGACCTGCTTAGCTATCTCCTTAAAAACGGATTCGTTAAGAGATCCGTCGTCGTGGGTAAGCACGCTGCTTCCTATCTTGATGACGGCGGTCTTTACCTTCTCAATGAGATCTTTTCTCTCCTGTTCACTCATGGCGGTTCTATTGTACCCAAATACGAAAATCCATCCTATTTGACAACAAAGGAGGCTCTTGATATGTTTTCAGTTCGCTTTCGTTGCGGGAATAGCTCAGTTGGCTAGAGCGTCTCCTTGCCAAGGAGAAGGTCGCGGGTTCGAATCCCGTTTCCCGCTCCACTCACCACACTACACCTTTCATATTCCGGTTTCTTCAAAGAATTCGCCGATTCTCCGACGGATCACCATGTCAGCCTCATCGTCAAAAGGAGTCTCCATCAGGTTTATGATCACAAACGCAGCCCCCTTGGAAAGAGCCAGACGTGGAAGTCCGCTTGCCGGAGCAACCAGGAGGGAAGAGCCCATAACTATGAGCACCTCTGAGTCTGATACGAGATCGATCGATTTTCCCCATGGCTCTTCGGGAAGGGCCTCTCCGAAAAAAACGGCATCGGGCTTCAGAATCCCTCCGCACTGCAGGCAGAGAGGAGGATTTTCCCCTCCGGCAACCCTGCTCATCGTGTCATCCATCGGATAGTACTCCCGGCACTGGAGGCAAACGACCCGCCTTACGGAACCATGGAGCTCAAACACTTTCTCAGAACCCGCCTTTGTATGGAGGCCGTCCACGTTCTGCGTTATAACACCCCTGAGCCAGCCCCTTTTCTCGAGACGCGCAAGCGCGTAATGACCCGCGTTGGGTTCGGCGGCCGCCCTCACAGGATAGGATTCCATGGCATACGAATAGTAATTCTCGGGATTTCTCAAAAACCCGGAAAGCGAGACCACCGACTGGTCCATTTTCTCCCACATGCCCGTCCCTGGAGAACGGTAGTCGGGTATTCCGGATTCGGTGCTTATTCCGGCTCCCGTAAAGGCAACCCCTCCTTGGGTCTTCTCCAACAGTTCCAAAAAGAGCTCGACTTCCTTTTCCATAAAATACGCCCGGCACTAGCAGGCAAAAGCAATGAAGTTGGGAGTTCCCTCGACACTTTCGCACCATCTTCTGATCGACGGATACGCTTCCAAGTCAAAACCCCCTTCCTCGCAAAGCATCGTGTAGGGATAACACGCAATGTCAGCTATTGAGTAGTCCCCGCAGAGAAACTCGGTTCGGGAGAGATGATCGTCAAGGATCGCAAGCGCTACGTTTCCCTGTACGTGAAGCTTCTCCATCGCCCCGGGGGGTACCTGGTCGGGTGGCAGGAACTTCGCAAAGTATCTCGCAAGCGCAAGGTTCGGATCTACGGTCGTCTTTCCGAAAAAAGTCCACTGCGCAATCAGGCCGTAGGTCTCCGGATCGTCAGAGAGGTAGGGATTCGGAGAGAACTTCTTCGCCAAGTAAAAAAGTATCGCATTTGATTCCCACATGACGAAATCTCCGTCCGAGAGAACCGGGATCTTGCAATTGGGGTTAAGCGCTGAGAATTCCTCCTTTTTATGTTCCCCCGAGAATATATCCACCGTTACTCCTTCGTATTCGACCGAAAGCTGGTGCAGAAGAAGCTTTGCCTTATAGGCGTTCCCAGAAAGCGGGTGCTCATACAGTCTTATCATCTAATCCCTCACGTATTGTAAGAATTCTTCGCTCAGAAGCTCAGGGCCCAGTATCTGGCGCAGAGTTTCCTTTCGGGGAAACACGTAGGTAACGGCGGCACTTGCGAGTTCCGTTCCGTCCTCATCCCTTATGACCGAATCGACTTCAACTCTTCTTCCCCTGATCTCCCTTATCTTGGCTCTCACGTCAAGCATTGTGCCGCTTGGAACCTTCTTCATGTAAGCAATATCTATCTTCGCCGTAAAGGCAATCTTGCGGGTTTCATTGAACATGGCCCAGAAAGAAACCTCGTCGACAAGGGCGCACTGAACTCCCCCGTGCACTATCCCCGGCCAGCCGCAGAAATGCTCATCCGTACAGATAGTAGTAAACACCTCATCGGTTTCCTGATCATGAAAAAACTTAAGGCGAAGTCCGTGCTCATTGTGCGGACCGCACGCAAAGCAGTTATAGCCCGGAAAACCGGAGAGCACGTTTTCTATTTCCTTTATCATCAGTCACCCTCCGCAACTTTCGCAACCGCGGCTACAAGTTCCTCGGGCTCAAGATTTATGACCTTCACCCCTTGGGCGGCTCGGCCCGTGTTACGTATCTCGGAAACGCTCGTTCTTATAATCTTGCCGCCCTGATTACTTATGAGCATTATCTCCGTATCATCATCCACCTGGAACCCCCCGACCACTCTTCCATTTCGCTCGGTTATGTTGACGGTCTTCACCCCCATACCTCCCCTTTTCGTAAGCCTGTACTCCGAGATTAGGGTGCACTTGCCGTAGCCCATCTCGGTTATGGTAAGTATCTGCGCGTTCTGGTTCCTTATGACCTCAAGACTCACCACCTCGTCACCTTCTCTGAGCCTTATGCCTTTAACACCTGTCGACACCCTGCCCATGTTCCTGACGTCCGTGCCTTTGAACCTAATCGCCTGGCCGTTCCTTGAAGTAAGGAGCACCTCGTCATCCTCTGACGCAAGCGCCGCTCCCACAAGTTCATCTCCCTCGAGTATGTTAAGGGCTTTTATCCCTCCTACGCGGGGATTTGAATACGCTCTCAGCTTCGTTTTCTTAACGATTCCGTTTCGAGTCGCCATGACCACTGAGACGTCCTCGGCAAAGTCCTTTACGGGCAGCACGGCCGCCACCTTCTCCCCCTTGTCAAGGTTGAGCAGGTTAACCATTGCCCTTCCCCGCGCGGTGGGAGAGGCCTCGGGAATCTGGTAGACCTTGAGCCAGTAGCATCTCCCGAGGCTTGAGAAAAACAGAATGCTGTTATGCCTCGACGCCGTGAACAAATCGTTAACGAAATCTGTGTCCCTAGTACTCATTCCGGTTCTTCCACGTCCGCCTCTTCTCTGGTTCCTGTAAACGCTGAGCGGGATGCTCTTTATGTAACCCCCGTAGGTGGTGGTAACCACCATCTCCTCGTCGGTTATGAGATCCTCAATGGATATCTCTCCGACGTCTTCTACTATCTCAGTTCTCCTCGCGTCCCCAAATTTTTCCCTGAGCTCTGTGAGTTTCTCCACCGCGAGATCGAGTATGAGTTTTTCGCTCCCCAGTATCTCCCTGAGCTTCGCCACGGTTGCTATAAGCTCGCGTCTTTCTTCAAGTATCTTGTCCCTCTCAAGCGCCGTAAGTCTCTGAAGACGCATCTCCAGAATGGCCTGGGCCTGGCGCTCAGAAAGCGCGAAGGTCCGCACAAGACCAGCTTTCGCGGCCGCTGGACTTTCGGAACCTTTTATGAGTTCCACGATTTCATCCAGATTATCAAGTGCGATCTTGAACCCCTCGAGGATGTGGAGGCGTTCCTCGGCCTTTCGAAGCTCGTACTGGGTTCTGCGGGTAATTACCTCCTTCCTGTGCTCTACGAAGTGGGCAAGGAGTTCTTTTAAGCTAAGGACCTTCGGCTGGTTTCTCACAAGCGCGAGCATTATGATGCCGAAAGAAGTGTACATCTGCGTATGCTTGTAGAGCTGGTTTAGAACCACTTGGGCGTGTTCTCCGCTTTTCACGTCGATAACAAGTCTTATACCCTCTCTGTCGGACTCGTCCCTTATGTCGGAGATACCCTTTATTTTCTCCTCTCTCACAAGCTCTGCGATTTTCTGGGCCAGCCGCGCCTTGTTAACCTGGTAGGGGAGCTCGGTGACGATTATCACTTCCCTGTCCCCTTTTTTCTGCTTCTCTATGCGAACCCTAGCCCTCATCCTGACTATTCCGCGACCGGTGGCGTAGGCGGTGCGAATGTCATCCCTACCGCTTACGAAACCGCCCGTGGGAAAATCCGGTCCAGGCATGATCTCAAGCAGCCTGTCCACGGTGATTTGGGGATCTCGTATCTGCGCCACTACGGCGTCGAGAAGCTCCCCAAGGTTATGAGGAGGAATATTGGTCGACATACCCACCGCGATTCCCGAAGAACCGTTCAGAAGCAGGTTGGGCACCTTGGTCGGCAGCACGCTCGGCTCGAGTTCTCCCCCGTCGTAGTTCGGATAAAACTCGACTGTTTCCTTATCAAGGTCCTCAAGCATCTCTGAAGAGATTCTCGAGAGCCTTACTTCCGTGTAGCGCATGGCCGCCGGACTGTCCCCGTCAACGGAACCGAAGTTGCCCTGTCCGTCGACAAGCGGAATTCTCATGGAAAAATCCTGGGCCATCCGGACAAGGGAGTCGTAGATCGCCGAGTCTCCGTGAGGGTGGTATTTACCCATGACATCCCCCACCACTCTGGCGGATTTCTTGTAGGGTCGATTCCAAACGTTTCCGACCTCATTCATTCCGTAGAGAATTCTCCTGTGAACGGGCTTGAGTCCGTCGCGTACGTCGGGAAGAGCCCTTCCGACTATCACGCTCATTGAGTAGCTGAGATAGGACTCCTTCATCTCATCTTCAATGTTTACAGTCTGCACTCTGGATGAAGTGTCCATTCCTGAAAAAGCCCTCCGGAGAAAAGAAAAAGAATGGTTGTGAAATAAACCGGTTAGAATGATATTTTACATGAATAAATTCATGAATTCCAGAGCAAAACGGGGAGTAAATTCGATCTTGACGAAAGAGTTGAAATAATCGATATGCGCATACTTACAGGACAATCCAAGGGCAAAAAACTGAAGGTCCCAAGGGGAAAATCGCTTAGGCCCACGGCGTCCAGAATAAAAAAATCCATTTTCGACATACTGAGTCCCGAAATGGCGGGAACAAGGGTGCTTGATCTTTTCTCAGGCTCGGGAAATCTGGGAATCGAGGCTCTGAGCCTGGGAGCCGCATTTTGTGTCTTCGTTGAGAAAAACCCCGGCACAGCGGGAATAATCGCCCAGAATCTGCGTTCCTTGGGATACACAGAACGATCGAGAATACTCAATTTTGATTTCAGAAAAGCATTGAGTATGTTAAGTGCGGAAAATCGCGGGTTTGATGTTGTTTTCGTCGATCCCCCGTACGAGCTTTACGAAAAGACCGAGCCTCATGAGCTTGCCCGCGATATACGAAGCGTCGTCGGGGAGAAGGGAGTAATGGTTATTGAACATCCATCCAGAAACGTTATTAATTCTGAAGGACTTGACGTGAGAACCAGAAAATACGGAGGTACCTCCGTAAGTTTTCTAAGGAGGCTAGATTGAACGGCAAAACTGTAATCTATCCGGGTTCCTTCGACCCTTTCACAAACGGGCACCTTAACATAATCACCCGGGCGGCGGGAATATTCGAGAAGATAATAATTTCGGTCGGACACAATACTTCAAAGAAAACGACTCTCTCGACCGAAGAAAGAGTATCTCTGATCGCCGAGGTGACCAAGGATTTCCCCAACGTCGAGGTTGAAAGCTTCGAGGGACTGCTGGCCGACTACATAAGAGAGAAGGAAACCAACACCATACTGCGCGGAATGAGGTGTCATTCGGACTTTGAATACGAACTTCAGATGGCCACCGCAAACAAGCTTATGAACGAAGAAGTGGAAACACTGTTTATGGTGACCGACAGCCAGTTCTCCCACATAAGCTCCTCTCTGATAAAGGAAATCATTTCTCTGGGAGGTTCCGCAAAAGATTTTGTGCCAGCAGTGGTTGAGGAAAAACTGATTGAAAAACTTCGCCCGGCCGGGGAACGGAGGAAATGATAAAGTGAGACTTTCAGAAAGGGTCAGCAATCTGAAGCCTTCTGCAACTCTGACCATAACGGCAAAAGCCAAGTCGCTTCGCGCCCAGGGAGTCGACATCATAGGGTTCGGAGCGGGGGAACCCGATTTCGACACCCCGGAGAACGTGAAAAAAGAAGGCGTGGCCGCAATTAAAAGCGGTTTTACGAAATATACTGCCGTGGGTGGAATCGACGAACTCAAAGACGCGATAGCGGCGTCTTTGAAAAAAGATCACGGCCTTGAGTACTCAAGGGACGAAATACTGGTTTCCTGCGGGGCAAAACACTCGATATACAATATCACCCAAGCACTTTTCGAATCCGGAGACGAAGTCATAATTCCAGCCCCCTACTGGGTTTCCTATCCCGAGCAGGTGGCGCTTACGGGCGCGACTCCGGTGATCATGGACACAGACGAACAAGGGCTTTTCAAAATCACCCCGGAGCAGCTTCAGGCAGAGATAAACGAAAGGACGCGGGCCCTTATTCTTAACTATCCTTCGAACCCAACGGGAACCACTTATTCGCGCGGGGAACTTGAGGAGATAGTAAAAGTAGCCCTGGACGCCGACCTGATTATAATTTCAGATGAAATATACGAAAAAATAATCTACGCAGATACTGAACACGTACCTGTCTGCTCTCTTAGTGACAAGGCTAAAAAATCCACTATACTCGTAAACGGAGTATCCAAATCCTACTCAATGACCGGATGGCGCATAGGATACGCCGCCGGAGACAAAAGAGTAATAAGCGCAATGGCGAAGCTGCAAGGCCAGTCAACTTCAAACCCCTCTTCAATCTCGCAGATGGCAGCCCTTGAGGCGCTTAGAGGACCGCAGGAGCTGCTAGGCAAAAGGGCTAGAGAATTTGAGAGAAGGAAGAAATTCATAGTAAAAAGGCTGAACGAAATCCCGGGATTTACCTGTTTTAACCCCATGGGAGCGTTCTACGTGTTCCCGAGCATAAGCGGTTTCGTGGGGAAAGCCTACGGAAAAAAGAGAATCGACGGATCCATTTCGTTTACCGAATTCCTGCTCGAAGAAGCGAAAGTAGCCGTAGTTCCTGGCATAGCTTTCGGAAAAGAGAACTACCTCAGGATATCCTACGCGACATCCATGGAGAACATAGAAGAGGGCTTAAACAGAATTGAAGAGGCGGTAAAAATCCTGCTCTGATTCGAAATGGACTCCTTTAAAATCGGCCTTTCCGCAACGCTCTCAGGACGCCACGCGATCCAGGGCAGGGAAAGCCTCCGAGGAATAAAACTTTTTACCGAGGAACTGCGCGCTAGGGGCGGAATAGAGACGCAGGATGGAAAATTCCTGGTTCCGGAACTCGTCTTCTATGACGACGAGAGTATCCCCGAAAAAACAAAGGAGAACACCCTCCGCCTTATAGAAAAAGACAGAGTAGACATACTGCTGGGACCATATTCAAGCAGCCTCACGCTTGCGTGCGTTGAAACTGCAGAGAGCGCCCAGAGAATAGTGTGGAATTACGGTGGGTCGCTTGACGATATTCCTTCTCGCGCCCAAGGAAAAACGGTAAGCGCGATAACCGGGGCATCTTCTTACTTCCAAGCGGTCGTGGATATGATCCATGGCTGCTATAACCAAGCTGTGGAACTCTTCGTTTTGCGTCTTGGGGGAAGCCGCTTTTCCCAGACCGTGTGCGAAGGGGCTTTGCTTCGCGCGGAGAAACTAGGTATTTCGGCAGCCGTTTATGATTTTCCCTCCGGCACAGAAGACTTCTCCACCATACTTGCCCGCCAAAAAAGCCGTAGCGCTTCCTGCGTACTCTGTTGCGGGGGAATGGAAGACGACATAAATCTTGCCAAGTGGATACGGAGGAACTCAGACCTTGACTTCGGGGTAGTGGCGACGCTTGCGGCGGCGGTAAACGAGTTTGAAAAACGTCTCGGCCTAGAGGCAGACGGTTTTGTTTCAACAAGCCAATGGGAACCGACGCTTTCTTTGTCCCCGAATTTCGGCCCGAGCCCCGAGGAGTTTTCAGACAGGTTTGCCCGCGCCTACGGATACACGCCCGACTACACCGCCGCACAGTCCTACAATATGGGGCTTATAATCAAGAAACTCATCGAAAGAACGGGAGAAACGGACGAACAGGCACTTCTGCACCAAGCCCTACGCTCTGAATTCACGACTTTTTACGGGGATTTCCGTATTGATCCCGAGACCCTGCGGCAGACGGGACACCGAATGCTGGTAACCCAGTGGCAGGACGGAGAGAAAAAAATAGTTTTTCCGAAGGAATATTCTAATTCCCGGCTCATAGTATGAGGGATGGTGGAGCCGACGGGAGTCGAACCCGCGACCTCATGAATGCCATTCATGCGCTCTCCCAACTGAGCTACGGCCCCGCATAAAACAGAATTATAAATCTAGTTTCAAGGCGAGCGCATGTCAAACTAATAGTATAAGCTCGCCGGTGTTTCCAGAACAGACGAGAAAAACTGAACATCATCAATGAATGGTTCGGGGCTCTACCTTAGTTCCTCATTGATGACAAGAGTCTCGAGGTGTTCACGGCTTGCTGGTGAAGCTCAAGGCCACCTCATATCCACAGTGGGCGATAAACATGTAAGAAAAACCCTAAAGACCCTCCCCGTATCTCTCATCAGGTTGAAGGGTAAAGAACATCACTCAGGTCAATCTGTCTTCGGAGCAGTAATTATCTCAGCGGCCAAAAAAAGTTGAATCATTCGCCCAACTTCTGTTGTCTCTGGAGTCCCAGTCTTGGCTACTTTTCCAGTGATTTTGTCAGTCATTTCGTGAAGCGTAATGATCCGGTGCGGATTTCCGTCCAGTGCCTCCTGAAAAGGCTTGTGGCTTTCCCATGTCCGCCTCTCTTCTTCCTGGCTTTTAGCCTTTTTGCCTTTTTTAGTCTTTATGCGAGTCACGGCAAGAAAGTAAGTGAAAGAACCTTCACCAGTAGCATCCCTTATGGCCTTCAAGAAGGCTTCTGACCATTTTGGACAGGTAAGCTCACGGTAACCTTTCCAAGCATCGCGGCCATTGAGTTTCTTGTTATCCAAAATCGCCTCAAGTATCCCAGACGGATAAAAACCTCCTAGCCAACTCTTGCAACTTACAACCCACACTTTGTCATGACCAGTCTTAGAAGGATGATAGCCGAGCACATCAATATCGCTATGGACAGAATCTTGTTCCGGTTTAAAATCGGGATGATCTTTACGTGGGCGAAACTTCAAATTATGCCGAACGAAATACCCTTCGTGGAGCAAATAATCCTCGACAATCTGTTCCAGTATATCTTCCTTCATCGCCACAGCTAAGCAAACTCACCCTCTACAGTAAACGAAAAGTGGTGGAGCCGACGGGATTTGAACCCGCGACCTCATGAGTGCGATTCATGCGCTCTCCCGGGCTGAGCTACGGCCCCACGAAAAACAGGAGTAATTAGTCTATTTCAGGAAACATGACTGTCAAACCTCCGCTCCAAGACAGCGGCCCCTCTGTATTGTAAAGCGGATTATGTATAATTTTCTTTTTGTGCGTTAAAAAAAGGAGATTGTTGGATGAATTCCGTAGATATAGGTCTTATAGGCGCCGGAACCATAGGTTGCGGAGTTTATAAGACAATAAGCGAAAACAGAGACATAATAGAAAAAAGAACCGGGATAAGGCTCAAAATCAAGAAAGTAGCCGATATCGACATAAAGAGAAAACGCCCGGTAAAAATCCCTAGGAAACTTTTTACCACCGATGCACGCGAACTCATAGACGACGAGAGCATCTCGATAATAATCGAGCTTATCGGTGGAACTACGGCAGCGCGCGAGCTGGTCTTGGCCGCGATACGAAACGGGAAAAACGTCGTAACCGCAAACAAGGCCCTTCTGGCCCACCACGGGGGTGAAATATTCAGGGAAGCGGCCGCAAACGGGGTTCACGTGGCGTTTGAAGCAAGCGTCGGAGGAGGAATACCCATAATCAAGGCGACGCATGAGAGCTATGTGGCAAACAACATTCTCTCCATACACGGAATAATGAACGGGACGTGCAACTACATACTCCACAACATGTCGGAGGAGAAAAAAGGGTTTGACGAAATGCTGCAGCGCGCCCAGAAAGAGGGATACGCAGAAGCCGACCCTTCGTTTGACATAGACGGCATTGACGCCGCACACAAGCTGTCGATTCTGATAATGCTTGCCTACGGATTCTTTCCGAAATTCGAGAACATATACGTCGAGGGGATAAGAAACATCTCTTCAATCGATATAAGCTTCGCCGAGCAGCTCGGCTACAAGATCAAACTGCTTGCAATAGCCAAGCTAACCGACTCGGGCATACAGGCTGGAGTTTATCCGGCCCTTATAAGAAAAAACACTCAGCTTGCCGATGTAAAAGACGCGTTTAACGCAATCCATATCGTGGGAGACAAGGTAGGTCCGACAATGTTATATGGAATGGGGGCCGGGATGCTTCCGACAGCAAGCGCCGTTGTGGGCGATCTGGTTTCAATTGCAAAAACCGCCCAAAACGGTTCGCAGCCTGCTCCTCCCATGCTTTACGCGGAAGACGCCGGACGCAGGTCTCTTGTCAGCACCGACGGTCTTACGGGCCGTTACTACCTTAGATTCCAGGTCGAGGACAAGCCCGGCACGCTCGGGAAAATAACCACGATTCTCGGGAAGTGCGGAATAAGCATAGAGTCCATAATTCAGCAGACAAGGGAAACAAACGGCGGGGAGGTTCCCATCATAATAATGACCCACGAGTCGTGGGAGAAAAGTCTCAGGAAAGCTCTTGATAGGATAAGAAAATCCATGACATCCGTAGCCGACGCAATTTTCATAAGAATCGAAGAAATATGAGAGAACCAGCCGTAGCGAGAAAAATGCTTACGGGCATAGAACCGCAGGAACATGCGACGTTCTACAAGGATCTTCTGGATTCACTTCCCGAGGGAGTGATAGTAGCTGACAAGGATCTTAATATAATTTCCGTTAACGAGCCGTCTGAGACCATACTCAATATCTCAAGGCGAAAGACAATCGGAAATCATATATCAAAGTTTCTGCCGGAAGAAATAACCACCCTCTGCTCAAGGGCGGTAAAAGAAGAAAGAGTTGTGCAAGAAAACGATCTGCTTTTCCGCATATCCCGCAACTCTTCGATCAACGTGGAATGCACCGTATCTCCGATACACGGAAGCGACGGCAGGATGAATGGACTTGTGATCCAGATAAGAAACACTGAAAAAATGAACATGATGTCCATCATCAGCAGGAACTGCAGCCTGGAAGAAAATTACGAAACCCTTGTAAGGGGGCTCGCGCACGAAATAAGAAATCCCCTGAGCGGCATAAAGGGAGCTGCACAACTTCTAAACGGCACGCTGTCAAAAACGGAGAAGAACCGGTGTTCGAAGATAATAATAAAGGAAACGGAAAGACTGAGAGACTTGGTTGACAGACTCGTGAAACCGTCATCGGTATCAACGCAGCATCTGATGTCGGTAGATATAAATGAAATCCTGATTGACATAATATTTCTTGAATCGAATCTGCATAAAAACATAAAATTCAAGCACAAGCTCGATATTACCATTCCTCCCATACCAGGAGACTACAACTCCCTGAAACAGGTGTTCATAAACATTATCCAAAACGCGGTGAGTTCGATAAAGGACAAAGGGCAGATAACGGTCAGCACCAAGTGGGTAACGGATTACAAGATACGCAATAAACACACGGTCCTGATATCGGTAAAAGACAACGGAACAGGAATACAGAAAAAAGACCTGAAAAAAATATTCACCCCGTTTTTCTCGAGCAAAAGGAAAGGAACAGGGCTTGGTCTTTTTATATCGAGCCAAGTAATAGCCAAATACGGAGGAATAATTACCGCGGAGAGTGAAGAGGGAACGGGCTCCGAATTCAAGATACAGCTCCCGGCAAGCTAGAAATTATCAGCTTCTTGGGAACAGGCAACGCAATCGCGACCTGGCGGCTGGAGAAACCAGATCATGAAGAATCGTATCCTAATAGCCGACGACGAAGAGGACATCAGGTGGATACTCGAGACATCCCTTAAGAAATCGGGCTTTGAAGTCGAGTGTGCCGAGAACGGAAAAGACGCCGTCCGAAAAGCATGCGAGGATCCATACTCCCTGATTCTTCTTGACATAAACATGCCGGATATGAACGGGTTTGAAGTTCTCAACCAGCTTAGAAACAGAGAAATTGACTCGCCAATAATATTCATTACCGCGCAGAATACCGTCAGCAACGCCATAGATTCAATACAGCTTGGGGCCTATGACTATCTGACCAAGCCGTTTGACCTCGAAGAGGTAAAACTCTTTGCCGAGCGGGCCATAAAGAACTACGAAGCCGAGAGAGAAATAAGGCTGTCTCAGGATTCCGAGGAGAATATTTCGTTCGAAGAAATAGTCGGCAGTTCACCCGACATGCTGAACGTATACAAGCTTATCGGTCGCACCGCCTCCAAAAACATCACCGTGCTGATAACAGGGGAAAGCGGCACCGGGAAAGAGCTTATCGCAAGAGCCATCCATTACAACAGTCCGAGAAGAAAGAAAAGACTGGTATCCGTAAATATATCCGCGATCCCCAAGGAACTTATCGAAAGTGAACTGTTCGGATACGAAAAAGGGGCATTCACCGGCGCCATCACCTTGAAGAAGGGAAGATTTGAAGAAGCCGACGGCGGAACCCTTCACATAGACGAAATAGGGGAACTTTCAACCGACCTGCAGTCAAAGCTCCTAAGGGCCATCGAGGAAAAACAGATCTACAGGCTCGGCAGTGAAAAACCGGTCTCCGTTGACCCCAGAATAATCGCAAGCACAAATAAAAACCTAAGAGATGCTGTCACGGAAGGTTCTTTCAGAGAGGACCTGTTTTACAGGCTAAACGTCATAAGCATAAACCTACCCCCTCTCAGGAAAAGAAAAGAGGATATAAAGGAGCTGGTTCGACATTTTTTGAATAAATACTCCGCTGAATTCGGCACCGAGAAAAAGGTGCTCTCCCCCGAAGCGGAGCAGTTACTGATCAGCCACAGTTGGCCCGGAAACGTAAGAGAACTTGAAAACACTATAAAACGTCTTCTGGTTTTAACTCCCGACAGCATAGTAAGCGGTGAGGAGACAAAAGAAGCTGTCGATTCGCAAACCGGCTACGGAGAAACGGAAACGACGGATAGGAAAACCGAAGAGCTTGTTCGCATGATGGTAGAAAATTCTGACTTGTCCCTGCAGAACATCCACGAGCAAGTAATCGGGAAAGTTGAAAAACAGTTAATCAAAGTCATTCTCGCAAAAACTGACGGAAACATGAAACAGGCGGCAGCAATACTGGGGATAAACAGAAACACCCTGTCAAAAAAGATAAACGACCTGGAAATAGAAAGGAATTAAGACCTAATACCCAAGCTTCCTGAGCGCATCGCGCGCCGCGGACTGCTCGGACTGTCTCTTGCTTCTGCCCTTGCCCGTACCCGCCAGGTCGGAAGAAATTCTTACCTCCACTGTGAAAGTCCTTTCATGCGGGGGACCTTCTTCGCTCAGAACCCTGTACTCGGGCGTCTTTCCGAAGACGCTCTGGGAAACTTCCTGAAGCTGCGTCTTGCTGTCATGGGGAAAATCGTCTTCCTCAACAGCGTCTTGAAACAGTCGAGACACAACCTCGAAAGTTTTCTCGTAGCCCGCATCAAGATACAGCGCTCCTATGAGTGCCTCAAAGGCATTTGCGTTGTTTGACTCTCTTTCTCTCCCCCCGGTGCTTTCTTCTCCCTTTCCAAGCCTTATCTGCTCTCCCAGTCCTAGCATCTCGGCGTATTTCGCAAAATTCGCACCGCTTACCACCCGGCTTCTGATCTTTGAGAGATCTCCCTCGGTGTATGAAGGGTATTTTTCGTAAAGCAGTACACTAACCATGCATCCAAGCAGAGCATCTCCGAGGAACTCAAGTCTCTCGTTGCTGGGACATGAAAACTCGTTTGCATATGAACTGTGGGTAAGCGCCGTTTCAAGCAGAGAGGGATCTTTGAACTCATAGCCAAGTTTTCGGTGAGTCATTGGGAGAAAATATCATTAACAACATTCAAAATCAACATCGCCGCAGGAGTGATTAAATTTTAAGATGTTATGCACAATAAACGTGCATCGTCGGAAAAATCTGAAACACCGTTCGCGGGAAAAAGAGATTTTTTTACGAACAGAAATATAAATCGGGTCGACCTCGGATTCTGAAAAATATTTAATTATAAGAATTAGTTATAAAACAAAAAACTTCCCCTTCGCAAAAGAAACAGTTATTCTATGCCTCTATTTTAAGAACCAGTTCACTTAGAAACAAAAGAAATGGTATATTTTTTGATACTTTAATTGTAGTTGAATAATAAGCGTAGGAGGATTTTACCACCATGAAGAAGATAGAGGCCATTATCAAACCGTTCAAACTGGAGGACGTAAAGGAGGCTCTCAGGGAGATAGGAATTCAGGGTCTGACAGTTGTCGAGGTAAAGGGGTTCGGCCGTCAGAAAGGTCATACGGAACTTTACAGGGGTGCAGAATACGTCATTGACTTCTTACCTAAGATAAAGCTGGAAATAGTGGTTTCCGACGATATGGTCTCCAAGGTAATCGAGACCATAAGGGAAAGCGCGAAAACCGGAAAGATAGGAGACGGAAAGATATTCCTGTTCCCGGCCGAAGACGTAATAAGAATTAGAACTGGAGAAAGGGGCGAGGATGCTATATAATTAGCGCTCGCACCAAAGAAACTTTTCTCTGGAAACAATTGCATTAAGGAGGATTATTAATCATGGCTACTAAGTCGGGTCAGCCCGCTTCTCCGAAGAAGCCGGCTGAAGTAATAAAATTCATAAAAGATTACGAGATCGAGTTTGTCGATCTCAGATTTCTTGATTTTATAGGAATGTGGCAGCACTTCACCATACCGGCGGAGGAAGTTGACAAGTCGTTTTTTGAAAACGGCCTTGGTTTTGACGGTTCAAGCATCAGGGGATGGCAGGCGATTAACACAAGCGATATGCTCATTATGCCGGATTCCACCACCTGCAAGGTCGATCCTTTCATGCAGGCCCAGACTCTCGTCATAATATGTAATATTGAGGATCCCATAACAAGGGAACCTTATACCAGAGACCCGAGAAACATAGCGAGAAAAGCTGTTTCCTTCATGCAGGGTACAAAGGTCGCAGACACCGCCTACTTCGGTCCAGAACTGGAATTCTTCATTCTTGACGATGTAAGATACGATCAGAGTCCACGTGGTGGTTACTACTTCATAGATTCGGAGGAAGGCATCTGGAATTCCGGGGCTGATGAGCAGCCGAACCTCGGTCACAAGCTCAGGCACAAGGAGGGCTACTTTCCAACGCCTCCTTCAGACAGCATGCACGACATACGCTCCGAAATGGTAAGCACGCTTCTAAGCCTTGGTATTTCCGTCGAAGCCCATCACCACGAGGTTGCGACATCGGGGCAGGCTGAAATCGATATGCGTTTCGCCC
Organism: Candidatus Dadabacteria bacterium; assembly: GCA_026705445.1. Lineage (NCBI taxonomy): Bacteria > Pseudomonadati > Thermodesulfobacteriota > Candidatus Dadabacteria > Candidatus Dadabacteria bacterium. The sequence goes on along the minus strand of JAPPAR010000022.1, from coordinate 8,410 downwards.
CGCTGGTCGACATGGGAGACAACATGAAATGGTACAAGTACGTGGTAAAGAACGTTGCCCGGGAACACGGGAAAACGGTCACTTTCATGCCGAAACCCGTCTTCGACGACAATGGTTCCGGAATGCATGTTCACCAGTCCCTGTGGAAAAACGGAAAGCCTCTTTTCGCAGGAAAGGGGTACGCGGGACTGAGCGACCTTGCGATGCATTATGTAGGCGGAATATTGAAGCATGCGAGGGCCATATGTGCATTCAGCAACCCGATAACGAATTCATACAGAAGGCTCGTTCCCGGGTTCGAAGCTCCTGTTAACCTCGCCTATTCGGCGAGAAACAGAAGTGCTGCGGTAAGGATCCCCATGTATTCTCCCAGCCCCAAGGCAAAGAGAATAGAGACCAGGTTCCCGGATCCTTCATGCAACGGTTACCTGACGTTTTCCGCTATGTTGATGGCTGGACTTGACGGAATCGAAAACAAGATCAAGCCGGGAGATCCGCTGGATAAGGATATCTATGCTCTGGGGCCCGAGGAGCTAGCAAGCGTTCCCTCCGTACCAGGTTCGCTTGAAGAGGCCGTTAAAGCCCTTGAAGATGACCACGAGTTTCTGCTCAAAGGAGGAGTCTTCACAGAGGACGTAATCGAGACATGGATTGACTACAAAACGGAAAATGAAATCAACCCGATCAGGTTGAGGCCCGTACCGTATGAGTTCATGCTTTATTATGACGTATAAGCAGGAAAAAAGCTGATAAAAAAGGGGTGTCCTTCGAAAAGGCACCCCTTTTTTTATGCTCTGCCGAAGGGGGGAGTCGAACCCCCACGGGCGCAATGCCCACAGGATCCTGAATCCTGCGCGTCTGCCTATTCCGCCACTTCGGCTTTTATCTTTCTCTCCAAGACGCCACGGTCGGATACGAATTTTTCTTTTTCAGGTCTTTACGGATAACGGCCTGAACCTGCCTTGTAACGGGAATTTGCTCTCCCACTATACCCGTGGAAACAGCGGTGTAGACATCACTTTTCCCGCCCTTAAGAACCACTCCCGAAATGCCGGAGCTTATCTTTAGACTGGAATCCACTCCCTTTAAGATTTTCGTGGTCTCGCTGGCAGATATGACTCTCTTGGTGCTCCTGCGAAGGATTATCTCGTCGGCCATCCTCCCGACTAGGCTGTCTTTTATCTCCCGGGGATCGTTCTGCCTCTCGTTGACCGAGACCCCCGCAGCCTTAATGGTAGCCATTATCACCGTTTTTGAAGCGGTGCTGAAATTCACCTTCTTGTCTTTAGGATATACGGTGAGATAGTCTTTGACCTGGAAAAAGAAATCCTTATCCATCCCCTCAATCATCCTAATTTCCTCAACGCTGTCAAGCAGTCCGTCCTTGATATAATAAGGATTATCAAGTTTTGCGTAATAGTTCCCACCGGCTCCATCGGGATCCTGATCGTTTCCGCTACCCGGCGCCGCCCCGTCAAGCCAGTTCACCAGACTTGCCACGAAGAGATCGGCCTTGTCCGTCTCCACCCCGAGAAAGCGGAAAAGTTCATTTAGCTGCGTTCGGACCTGAAAATCCACCCGGCCCGATCTCTGGTCCACAAGAGCATTGAGATTGACCTTCGATCTCTCGTCTACAACTTGAAGAGATATGTTTCCTTCTCCAATGGGAAAAGAGATGATGGAAAGCTTCCAGCCACCGGAACCGTTTTCTGAGCTTATTGCCTGCCCAAGGATCCCCTGCAGCAAGGGCAGGTCCTCCGGCGTTTTCTTTCTCAGCACCCCCCGCACGACTCTCACCCCTGATTTCGCAATATGTCTTGCCTGGACATCGCTTGAGCTGTTCGCGGAAATTTCGTAACTCACACGGGTCGAGTATATGAAATCAATCACGATTGTGGAAAGTATTGCAATCGTTATGACAACGATAACAAGTACTATTCCTTTCTGCGCTGTTTTCGGATCTGCTCTGCGCATTCAGTCAGCCACCGGTATAGCAACAATCATGGAATAAGCCTCCTCCTGATCTCCTGCTCCCAAAAGAATGATCTGGACTTGAACCGCCTTTGGAAATCCTCGCATTACTGACGAATTCCACTCCCACACCTCTTGCTCGTTAGCCGATGCCGGGGATCGTCCGGAAAGAAAATTCACCCTGAAACTCAGCACCCTTTCCGAAATCGGATATGCGGCTCCAGCCTCATCATTTCCGATCCAGTAATTATCCTTCCTCATAAGGGCAAACATATCTTCGCGCTCTCCGCGGAGCGGAACCAGATAGTAGGAGATCTCGCTCTGGCCGGATTGGGTGGAATAATGGGTGGGGTCCTTCGCAAAAGAGGTGAATACTATTCTGCTGTTATCCCCTTCGAGTCTCCCGGTAAAGTAGCTATACGCGGAAGGAGAAGAAACCTCGGAATTGATGCTCCCTCTGGGAAAAGCATTTACCAGGTCATGGCGCATTTTAAGCAGGATAGTATTCGCTTCCTGGATCAATTCGTTTTCCGCCTCAACCCTGCGTTTGACTGTTATAAGCTGGGAAAAGGAACTATAGAGCATCGTGAGCACGATGACCGTTATGGCGACGACGATAAGAACCTCTATAAGGGTGAAACCGCTTTTATCATCCCGAATCGACGAAGCTGATTTCATAGCTTTCCTCCCCGTCGTCCCAAGTTATAAGAACACTGATAATGGTCATTTTTGCTTCGAATTGGGTTAAGTTGTAAGGGGAAACTGTGAGATACCATTCAAAACCGGGATAATTTTCAAATTTCCCGCTTCTCTTCGAGTCCGACGTGAGCCCTTCAGCGTCGATCCGTGAAGCTATGTCATCGGCCAGACTTGTGGCTATCAGGTAGTTGGTAGACCTTGTAGCAAGATTTACATTGTGACCTACAATGCCGAGGATTGACACCATCGCGAAGGCAAGTAATCCCACGGCAACCATGACTTCGAGCAACGTAAATCCGCAAATGCTGCTTTTCGAGGCCTTCATACAGTCCTCTCCCTACCGTTCCGCCAGGTTCTGAAACCGGTTGTTAAATTCGACGTACTCGTCAAAAATCTTAGTGGCCCCAGTGTAGGGGTTTGTGGAGAGCGTGAAAAAATTGTCCTCACCAGTTCGCAGGTGAATAACCGCCGAGTCAACAATCCCCGTCGGCAGAAAAAGTATAAATGCGTCTCTTCCGGAACCAATCTTTCCTTGGGTTCTCTCCGTCTGTATATCGCTGAAAAAAACCCCGCTGGGAAGCTTTCTGAATCCAGATGTGGAATCCTCTTCCAAGCGGAACTGGTTTTCCTCAAGAAATTCTGCCCAGTATTCCCCGGTATTGATATCGAAAGAAAGCTTGTATATCCGTTTTTCAAAAATGGCTTTGCTGTAAATATGCCTTATCGTAGTGACAAGCCCTCTTGAAGCACTGCGAAGGTTCATGTCACTCGTTTTGAGGACTCTGGGCATGGCCACGGAGAAAAAAGCTCCGAGCAGAAAAACGACCACAATGAGTTCAATTAAGGTAAAACCAGCGGATTTTTTTCTCATCTGTCTCTGTTGGACAGATCATCGTCTGAATTCCCTATCCCATCCGGACCGTTAGACCTTATATAGTACAATCCGTCCTCGGTCTGATCGACCCCGAAATACACAAACTCGTTCCCCCAAGGATCAAGTGGAACGCTCGCGGATTCAAGATAACGTCTCCACCTCTTGGCCTCCCTGCCCACCGTTACCGGTTCGACCAGAACGCGTAGCCCCTGCTGGGTTTCAGGATAAAAACCGTTATCAAACTTAAACAGCTGGAGCGCCTGCTCAAACTGCTTGATCTGAATCATGGCCTGTTTTTCCTTTGCCCTCTCTCCCTGACCTATCACGTTCGTTCCCACTATGTAGGCAAGCCCCGCTATGATAAGCACGACCACCATAATTTCAATCAGAGTAAAACCCATCTGGGATCTCATTTTTCTCTACCTCCCTGTTCAGCTTATTACAGAAGTTAGATTCAACACAGGTAAAAGTATAGCAAAAACTATAAAACCCATCACGACGCCCATAATCAGTATCATTACCGGCTCAAGAAGGGAAGTCAGCGTGGCAAGCATGCCGTCGACCTCGGTATCATACATATCGGCCACTTTCGACAGCATGACTTCCATTTTACCCGCCTCCTCGCCCACAGACACCATTCTCACCATCAGGGGAGGGAAAATCCCGGTCTGCCCAAGGCAACCTCCGAACGCCGCTCCCTCTGCAACCTTGACCCGAACATCCCTTATATTGTCAACATAAAGACTGTTTCCCATAACTGATTCGCTCACCCTGATGGACTCAAGAAGAGGAATGCCACTTGAAAGTAGCGTGGCAAGCGTTCTTGTGAAACGGGAAATCATCACTTTTGAAGACATTTTCCCGAACACTGGAATCCTCAGGGAAAACCTGTCGTAGACCTTCCTTCCGGAAGGAGTTTTTACGTACCTGTGTCCAAAAAACAATACTACGGCCAAGAAAACCAGCAGAAGGACAAAATTCTCCCTGAGAAAATCACTTGCACCTATAAGCATTACGGTAACAAACGGCAAAGCCTTGTTACTGGCCTCGAATATACCGGCGACTTTGGGAATTACGAAAGTCATCATGAAAACCAGTACCCCGAGCCCGACGACAAACATTATCGCCGGATATATCATGGCACCCCTGATCTTCGAAGTCAGTTCGAGCTGCTTTTCAAGGAAATCCGCAAGACGGTCGAGGACGACTTCAAGAGTGCCGCTAGCCTCGCCGGCACGAACCATGCTCACGTAAAGATCAGAGAAAGCCCCTTTGTGCTCCTCAAGTGCGGCGTGAAGAGAACTGCCTTCACTCACCCGGCTTCGCACCTGAGAGAGAATTCCCTTGAGTTTCTGGTCATCAGTCTGCTCGTAAAGGGCCACAAGTGAGGTCTCAAGAGGAAGGCCTGATGAAATCAGGGTTGAGAACTGTCTTGTCATAACGGCAAGTTCCGAGATGCTCACCCTGTTCCACGGAAGGCTCACCGACGAGCGGCGAGATCCACTCGCCTCCTTTATAGAGGAAAGATAGATGCCGCCTTTTCTGAGCTTGTCGCTTGCGATCTTGACCGATTCCGCGCTGATAACTCCCTTTATCGATTCGCCCTTGTCGTTGATGGCTTTATAGTTATAAACAGGCATTTGAAATACCGATGTTAAAGATAGCCGCGGTCTAGCTCTCCGCCAGCTCCTCTTCCGTAACCCTGAGCACTTCGTCAATTGACGTTATGCCTTTTGCGACTTTGTCGGCACCGTCCATTCTAAGGGTAATGAGTCCGTTTCTCAGGGCTTTTTCCTTAAGCGTTGAAGAATCCGGGTGTGTAAGAATAGTGTTTTTGAGTTCATCATCGATAAGCAGTATCTCAAAAATCGCTATTCTTCCCGAAAATCCCGTCCCCATGCACTCTTGGCATCCCTTGGCTCTGTATATCTTTCCTTCTGGACAGGCCTCGCAAGCAAGTCCTATACGACCGATCTCCTCATCAATCGGCACGTACCGCTCTCTGCACTGCATGCAAAGAATCCTGACAAGTCTCTGGGCTATGACCGCTGAGAGGGTAGAAGCTATAAGAAAGGACTCCACTCCCATATCGGCAAGCCTAGTCACGGCGCTTACCGAGTCATTGGTATGCAGCGTGGAAAATACGAGATGCCCAGTGAGTGAAGCGTTCATGGAAATATCGGCAGTTTCCCTGTCCCTTATTTCCCCGACTAGTATAACGTCGGGGTCCTGCCTGAGTATTGAGCGAAGTCCGTTTGCGAACGTAAGATCGACCTTGGTGTTGGCTTGGATCTGGTTAATTCCCTGTATCTGGTATTCAACCGGGTCTTCTATAGTGATTATTTTCTTGTCGGGAAGATTGATTCTCTGCAGGGCAGCATAGAGGCTTGTTGTCTTTCCGCTTCCCGTGGGTCCCGTAACGAGAATGATCCCGTGAGGACGTTTGATAAGGGATTCCACCGTCTCGAGTTTTTTTCCTTCAAGACCCAACTGCTCGAAGCTCATCAGCACCGAAGACCTGTAAAGCAGCCTCATTACCACGCTCTCTCCCCATGAGGTGGGAACCGTCGAAACCCTTACGTCGATATCCCTTCCTCCGATCTTCAGCCTTATGCTTCCATCCTGAGGCTTTCTTCTCTCGGCTATATCAAGTTCAGACATGATCTTCACACGTGAGATCACCGAAGACTGAACTGTCTTCGGAACTTTCGTCACGTCGTGCAGAATGCCGTCCTTTCTGAACCGTACCAGCACTTCTTTTTCGAAACACTCTATGTGAATATCGCTTGCGTGCTCCCTTACCGCCTGAAAAAGAAGCGTGTTTATGAATTTTATGATCGGAGCTTCATCTTCGGCCTCAATCAGATCCTGGGGCTCGGTAAACTCCATGTCGGAGAGTCCCGAACCTTCGTTTATATCCTCTGACACAACGTCTTTGCCCTGCTCGTAAACCCTGTTAATGCTGTCGGTCAGCACGCGCTCAAGGGTAATGTAAGTTTCAAGCGAGCAGTTAAAGCGGGAGCGGACCTCGTCAAGGGCATAGAGCTCTTGAGGCGGTGCGAATACGACTTTGAGCGTTCCGTTGTCTTTGCTTATAGGGAGTATTCTGAATCTCTTCGCGAAGCTGATCGGAAACTGTTTTATCAGTTCATAATCTATATCGTCTTCGGGAATCGATTCGACTTTTTCGACTCCGTAAAACTCGGAAAGAACATCTAGAGCCGGGGAGTCTTTGAGTAAGTCAGTTTTAAGCAGTATGTCTTCTGTGTTCCGACCGTTTTTCCCTTTAAGCTCTTCAATCCTCCCCATAACCTCGGGGTAACGCCTGCCTATTATTTCGTCAAGGGCCTTCATTTTCTAAAAACTTCCCTACTCAAGCGTATTCAGATCCCTTCTATGAAGCAAGGTCTTTCTTCTCTGGTAATCCATAAGCAACTGCTTCATATCGCTTTCCGTCTCAACTATCCTTGGGGTAAGAAGTATCATCAGGTTAAGCTTCCTGTTCTGATTGCGCTTGAACCTGAACAGGTTTCCAATCAGCGGAATATCTCCGAGCAGAGGTGTTTTGTTGTGGAGCACCTCTTCTCTGTCCTGAACCAGCCCACCTATAACGAGGGTCTGCCCATTTTTGACTATAACCGACGAATCGGCACTTCTTGTTGTAGTCGCAATGCCGAACTGGGCGGTGTTAAGTCCCGCGGGCGCCTCTCGGGTAGAGGAAACCTCGGTCACTATGTCAAGGTTAAGGTATTCTCCTTCGCTTATCTGAGGGGTGATGCTGAGCCTTATTCCTACCGGCAATCTCTCGATCGTCTGAACTGTAACGCCGCTTGTTCCAACAGTGCTACCCATCGGAAACGGTATTACGTCAGCCACCACTATCTCGGCCGGTTCGTTGTCGGTTGTAATAATACTCGGGGTTGAAAGAACATTGACGTCGGTCACGGAACTCAGCGCCTGAAACACCGCGGAGAACGAAGGAAGAGACGGAAGCGGACCCGAACCGTCGGGGTCAACTTCCTCTCCTACCACTCCGAGAAAGAGCCCCGAGAGACTGCCTATGGAAGCAGTTGCAATTGTGGGATCAGCCGCAACTCCGAGAAGACTTGGGATGCCCGGCAGCTGCTGTCCGATAAAACCTAGGTTGTCGCCCTCGATTGTAACGCCGAGACCGAAATTGGTTCCCAGCGCATTAAGGTTATCAAGGCCCACCTCGAGTATGGCAGCTTCCACGAACACCTGCCTTCTCCTTACGTCAAGCTTATCCACTATCTGCTTGACCATTCTGTACTGCGTGAGAGAACCGATCACTATGATGGAATTTGTCGCCGGGTCCGAAGTTATCTTAAGCCCATCGCCCGAAGACACTATGACTGAAGAACCGGTCTGCTCGCTCCCTCCCCTCTGGATGTTCCCGCCTTGGGAACCTAAACCACCGACACCTCCGCTACCGCCCACTTTCCCCTCTCCGAGACGACTTGAAGGCTGGCCGGTTCTGCCGGATTGCCGCGTCTGATCCTGGTAGGAAACTGAAGACACTACGCCTCCTTTCCCCTCCGCAAACAGATTTCCCAGAACTTCGATTATCTGCTCAGCATCGGCATTTTTAACCGGTATAACGTAAACGTCCTGTTCTGCGTGCTCGCTCTCGATGTCCAAAACAGCGATCGTCTCCTTTATCAGGGGAAGATCCCTCGGGTCGGCAATCACTATTATGGAATTTGTCCTCTCGTCGTTTATCACTTTAAACCCTAATAACTCAGAACTTCCAGATATGAGACCGTCATTCTTGCCTTTTGACGGCTTGGCCTTGGCGCTTTTAGGATTGAAGATCTCAAGCAGCTTAAAAATAACGTTGGCCGAGCT
>JAPPAR010000021.1 GCA_026705445.1 Candidatus Dadabacteria bacterium | reverse complement strand
GGTGGAAGGACAGTTGGGGCAGGCGTAGTAACAGAAATAATTGAGTGATGAGTAAGGCTTCGAAAATAAGAATAAAGCTTAAGTCTTTTGACTACAGGCTTCTTGATAATTCAACGGAAGAAATTGTCGATACCGCCAAGAGAACGGGTGCGAGAATAGCCGGCCCGGTTCCGCTTCCTACCAGTATAAACAGGTACTGCGTGCTGCGCGGTCCTCACGTGAACAAGAATTCAAGAGAGCATTTCGAAATAAGAACGCATAAAAGACTTGTAGACATACTTGAGCCTGCGCAGCAGACAATAGATGAACTTATGAAACTAAACCTTGCTTCGGGTGTGGAAGTAGAGATAAAACTAACGGGTTCGTAAAAAATGATTCAGGGAATTATAGGAACAAAAAAGGGAATGACCGAGTTTTTCAACGATGACATGATCAAGGTCATCACTACGGTAGTTGAAGCGGGCCCGTGCTTCGTGGTTTCGAAAAAAACCAAAGACTCAGACGGCTACGACGCTGTTCAGCTCGGTTTTGGAGAAGTAAAACCCCAGCGGCTCACGCGTCCCATGAAGGGACATTTCACAAAAGCCGGAGTGGACCCTACTGCGAAGCTTAAAGAATTTTCCGCCACGGTTGACGATTACGAGGTGGGGGACGTGGTAAAAGTTGACATTTTCAAGGTTGGAGATGTTCTAGACGTCACAGCTAAAAGCAAGGGAAAGGGATTCGCCGGGACCATAAAACGTTACAATTTCTCAAGGCAGCCAATGTCCCACGGCGGCATGGCCCACAGAAGACCCGGCTCCATAGGGCAGGCATCATCTCCGGCCAAGGTGTGGAAAGGGTTGAAAATGCCGGGGCGAATGGGTGGAAAGAATGTAACGGTTCAGGGCGTCAGGGTGGTCGATATAGATGTTGAGAGAAATCTTCTTTTCGTAAAGGGGTCGGTTCCGGGTCCGGTGGGAGGGACGCTTTTTCTCCGGCACACGTCAAAGGGGGCGAAAGATGCTTCAAGTTGACGTATATGACATCGCCAGGAAAAAGGTGGGAACAATGGAACTTCGCTCCGAAATATTTGAAGCTCCGGTAAAAAAGCACTTGCTCCACGAAGTAGTCAACTGGCAGCTTGCCAAAAAAAGGGCCGGAACCTCGTCCACCAAGACAAGAGCTGAAGTCCGAGGCGGCGGAGCAAAGCCATGGAAACAGAAACACACAGGACGTGCAAGGGCGGGGTCCAGGCGTTCCCCGATCTGGCGCAAGGGTGGAGTAGTTTTTGGACCGAAACCGAAAGATTGGTCTTACTCGATTCCGAAAAAGGTGAGAAAAGGGGCACTTGTTTCCGCTCTCTCAAGCCGTTTCGGCGAAGGTGCCATAGTTGTGCTCGACAGTTTTGAGCTTCCGGAGATAAAGACTAGGCAGGTGGCGAAATTCATGAAGGATTTTGAATTCTCCCAAGCTCTTGTGATTGTCAGTTCGGATAACGAGAATCTCCACAAGTCGGCAAGGAACATACCTGACGTAAAGGTGCTCAGGGACGACGGGCTTAACGTATACGATCTTCTCAGACACAAGAACATAGTCATGGTGCGGAGTTCGGTTGAAAAAATCCAGGAGAGACTATCATGAAAGATCCCCGTTCGATCATAAAACTTCCTGTGATTACCGAGAAAAGCACAGAAGCCAGAGAAGACGGCTGGTATGTTTTTTCCGTAGACAGAAGATGCAACAAAAAGGAGATACAGGATTCCGTCGAGAAGATTTTCGGGGTCAAGGTGGAGAAGGTGAGAACCCTTGTGCTTCCTGGAAAAAGAGTGAAAAGATTCGGCAGAGTTGTAGGAAAGAGGTCAGCGGTTAAAAAGGCTTACGTTAAGCTCAGAGAGGGAGAAATCAACCTGTTTGAGGGAGTTTGATCATGGGAGTAAAAAAATATAACCCCACATCTCCGGGAAGAAGGTTCATGTCCGGGTTTGACTTTGAGGAGATAACCTCAAAAAAGCCCCACAAGTCCCTTACGGTTTCTCTTAAGAAGAACTCAGGACGCAACTCGAATGGAAGGATTACCAACTTCAGAAAAGGCGGCGGCCACAAGAAACGCTACAGAATAATAGATTTCAAAAGAGACAAGCACGGCATACCTGCCAGAGTTGTCTCGCTGGAATATGATCCGTATCGCTCGGCTAGAATCGCTCTTCTGTCCTATGCTGACGGTGAAAAGAGATATATTATAGCCCCTGCCGGCCTTAAAGTGGGTGATGAACTAAATTCCGGACCCGGGGTGGAAGTTTCAAGTGGAAATGCTCTTCCCATAGAGAATATTCCCGTGGGTACGGTTATTCACAACATAGAAATGAGGCCCGGAGGCGGGGGAAAGCTGGTTCGTTCCGCAGGTTCGGCAGCGCAGATTGTCGCAAAAGATGGTAACTACGCCCAGATAAAACTCGCTTCTGGCGAAATAAGGCTGATTCATCTTCGGTGCATGGCTACTGTGGGAAGGATCGGAAACGCCGAGAACGAACTTATAGTCTGGGGGAAGGCGGGGAGGTCCCGTCACAAGGGCATAAGACCCACGGTTCGCGGGGTGGCGATGAATCCAGTTGATCATCCCCATGGCGGAGGAGAAGGCAAGGCGACCAAGGGAAACCCTCATCCTGTTTCTCCTTGGGGATGGATTACGATAGGAAAGAAGACGAGAAACAACAAGAGAATGGACAAATATATAGTTAAGCCGAGAAGGGTTGGCTACGGAATGGATTAATCGCGGGAGCTTCAGATGGCAAGATCAAGTAAAAAGGGACTGTATGTGCACGAAAAGCTTATGAAGAAAGTTGAGCAGGCACAAAGTTTCGGGAGTCAGAGAATTATCAGGACCTGGTCAAGAGCTTCAATGATAATACCCGAGATGATAGGAATGACTTTCGCGGTTCACAACGGAACGAGGTTTATTCCCGTATTTGTGTCCGAACAGATGGTAGGACATAAACTGGGCGAGTTTTCTCCCACGAGGACTTACCATGGTCATGCGGGTGATAGAAAAGCTAGAAAAAGATAGCAAAAACAGAGAGATAGCAGATGGTTTCTAAAGCAGTACATAAGCATGCCAGGGTGTCGCCGAAGAAGGCTAGGGTGGTTCTTGACCTCATAAGGGGAAAAAGCGTGGAGGAAGCTTCCTCGATTCTGCTTTCCGCCCGCAGGAGGGTCTCACCACTGCTCTCTAAGCTGCTTAAATCGGCTGTGGCCAACGCCTCTGAGAAAGGATACAGCGATATCGACTCCCTTTATGTAAAGGAAGTCTACGCAACGCAGGGTCCGACACTTAAGCGTTTCAGGGCCAGAGCGATGGGAAGGGCTTTTGCCCGTAAAACCAGGATGAGTCATATAACGATAGTACTTGAACAGAGGGGATTCTGAATTGGGACAGAAAATTAATCCTATAGGACTTCGTATTGGAATAACCAGGTCATGGGATTCCAAGTGGTTTGCCGAGAAACAGATGTACAGGACTCTGCTCAAAGAGGATATAGACATCCGCAACTACGTAAAGAAGACCTTTTATCAGGCAGCCATCTCGAACATTGAGATTGAAAGGGCCGCGGCGGACAAGGTGAGAATTCTAGTGTATGCGGCAAGGCCCGGGATCATCATAGGAAGAAAGGGTCAGGAGATAGAGCAACTGAAGAAAAAGCTCCAGCAGATGACCGGAAAAGGCATATTTCTTGACATAAGAGAAGTAAAGAGACCCGAAACCGATGCCCAGCTTGTTGCTGAGAACCTTGCCCTTCAGCTTGAAAGAAGGGTTGCATACAGAAGGGCCATGAAAAGGGTGCTTTCATCCTCCATCCGAGCCGGGGTTCTAGGAATAAAAGTCATGGTTGCCGGGCGTCTCGGCGGAGCCGAAATAGCGAGAAGGGAGTGGTACAGGGAGGGAAGAGTGCCCCTCGGTACGCTCCGTGCGGATCTTGACTACGGGGTTGCCGAAGCGTCAACCACCTACGGGGTGATAGGCGTAAAGGTCTGGATATTCAAAGGCGAGATAATACAGAAAAAGACTAAAGAGAGAGCAGGTGAAATTCCTGAGAGTGTAGATACTGATGCTTCAGCCTAAGAAGACAAAGTACAGAAAGCAGTTCAAGGGAAGAAACCGAGGAGCGGCGACCCGGGGAACGACGTTCGCCTTCGGCGACCTTGCGCTTCAGACGTTGGAAAACGGGACGATTACTTCAAGGCAGATAGAGGCCGCCCGTATTGCGATCACAAGGCACGTGAGAAGGGGAGCAAATCTCTGGATAAGGATATTTCCCTATAAACCCGTTACCAAGAAGCCTGCAGAGACCAGGATGGGAAAGGGAAAGGGGGATGTGGACAAGTATGTGGCGCCGGTAAAAAGAGGACAGTTTCTTTACGAAATATCAGGAGTAAGCGAAGAACTTGCACGCTCAGCCTTAAGGCTTGCTTCCTATAAGCTTCCTCTTAGAACCAGGATAGTGTCCAGAAGCGAGGAGGAGTTTGTCTGATGGCAACCAACGCGGAAGAACTAAGAAATCTAACGCCCGAAGAACTGAACAAGCGCCATCGTGATGCGAATGAAGAGCTTTTCAATGTCAGAATACAGGTCGCCACTGGACAGAACTCCAACAATGCGAGGGTAAAGCAGTTGAGAAGAGAGATTGCTAGGATACTTACCATAAAAAAACAGCGGGATACGGCTTCGGGGAGTTAATTCTATGGAAAGAGGAAAGTTAAAGACCAGAACGGGAATTGTGGTAGGTAACAAGATGGACAAGACCGCGGTCGTGGAAGTACAGCGGATCAAAAGTCACGGTCGGTATAAAAAGCAGATAAGAACCAGCAAGAGATTTAAGGTCCATGATGAGCGCAACGAGTGCAACATAGGAGATAAGGTCACAATAATAGAGTCAAGGCCCCACAGCAAAACCAAGAGGTGGAGGCTGGGCAAAGTGGTCAGTCAGGCCGCAGGTGCGTAGGACGTGGTTTTTGATTCTTCGGACTACGGGAGAAAAAAATGATTCAGTCAAGCACATATCTGGACTCGGCGGATAACACAGGGGCCAAAAGGCTTTTCTGCATAAAGGTCCTGGGAGGTTCCGGAAGAAAGTACGCGCGGCTTGGAGATGTTGTTGTGGTTTCGGTCAAGCAGGCCATTCCGAAGTCCAAAGTGGAGAAAGGTTCTGTTTACAAAGCCGTGATAGTCAGGGTGAGGAAGGAACAGAGAAGACCGGATGGTACGTATGTGCGCTTTGATAACAATGCCGCCGTCATAATAGACAAGGAAAACGAACCGATAGGTACGAGGGTTTTCGGACCGATCGCGCGTGAACTGAGGCTTAAGGGTTTTATGAAAATTATCTCGCTTGCTCCGGAGGTCGTTTGAACATGTCAGCTGGAAAGAGAAAGTTTCACATAAGGGCCGGGGATACGGTCTACGTGGTTGCGGGCAAGGAGAAAGGGAAGACCGGCAAGGTGCTTAGAATTGACAGAAACATCGAAAAGGCCTTTGTGGAGAAGCTCAATATCATAAAGAGACACAACCGTCCGACGCAGAAAAACCCCGCTGGCGGAATCATCGAGAAAGAGGCCGGAATCCATGTCTCGAATCTGATGCTGTACGATTCCGAGAGCAGTCGGCCGGTAAAAGTTGGGTATAGAACCGGCGAGGACGGTAAGAAAGTAAGGTACAACAGAAGGACTGGAAAGGAAATCTGAGAAAATGGTTCCGAGAATAAAGACCCTATATAAGAGCGAGGTCGTACCCGCACTGATTGAAAAATTTTCCTACGGAAACACTATGCAGGTTCCAAGGCTTGAGAAAATAGTAGTGAACATGGGACTTGGAAGACTTAGTGAAGCCGGGAGGCAGACAAAGGTAATAGACGAAGCCGTCTCGGAACTTGCGGGGATAACAGGACAAAGGCCGGTGGTTACCAAGGCGCGGAAATCAGTTGCGGGTTTCAAGCTCAGGGAAGGCCAGCCGATAGGCTGCATGGTTACGCTCCGGGGAGAGAGAATGTATGAGTTTTTCGACCGTTTAGTGAATCTCGCCCTTCCAAGAGTCAGGGATTTTAAGGGACTGTCGCCGCGGGCTTTTGACGGTTCCGGCAACTATACTCTGGGAATAAAGGAGCACCTGGTTTTTCCTGAAATAGATTACAGCAAGGTTCAGTACAACAAGGGAATGAATATTAGTCTGATTACTACTTCAAAAACCGATGCCGAGGCCATGGAACTTCTTTCCGGTCTCGGAGTGCCGTTTGCGAATAATTAGAAGAGAGGAATTATGGCCAGAAAAGCATTACTTGAGAAATCGAAGAGAAAGCCGAAGTTTCGCGTGCGTGCGGTTAACCGTTGCGTACTCTGCGGGAGGCCGAGAGGTTTTATGAGAAAATTCGGCATCTGCAGGGTCTGTTTCAGGGATCTTGCCAGCAAGGGACATCTTCCGGGCGTGAGAAAAGCGAGTTTTTAAGAAATATGTTGGAGAGAAAATGACGGATCCGATTGCAGATATGTTAACCAGAATAAGGAACGCCTTTATGGTGGGTCACAACCATGTCGAGATTCCCGGTTCGGTTATAAAAGGCGAGATTGCCAGGGTTCTTGCTGAGGAAGGCTACGTGGAGAGTTATAAAATTACTGAAGAAGGGGTAAAGAAAACCATAAGCATCAAGTTGAAGTACGGTCCTGACGGCAAGGCGGCAATAGATGAGATAAAGAGGATAAGCAAGCCATCAAGAAGGGTTTACGTTGGCAAAGATGATATTCCGAGGGTCAGGGGCGGAATGGGAATTTCAATACTTTCTACTTCAAGCGGAATAATGACGGGGGTTGCTGCAAGGAGCAAAAGGATAGGCGGGGAGATTCTCTGCACGGTGATCTGAGGACAGACGAATGTCAAGAATAGGAACAAAACCAGTGGTTATTCCCGACGGGGTAACGGCGACGCCCAGACAGGGGGCTATCGAAATCAAGGGGCCAAAGGGAAGCCTTGAGGTTACGGTGCCCGAGGGAATAAAAGCCGTACTTGAGAACGGAACCGTGGTTGTTTCCAGGCAAAGTGAGGAGAAAAGAATAAAGTCTTTTCAAGGTCTTACGCGAAGCCTTATTAACAATTCAGTAATAGGGGTGAGTGAAGGATTTACCAAGGTACTTCGCATAACCGGTACGGGTTACAAGGCGGATCTCTTGGGGAAAGCAGGACTCAGGTTTTCACTCGGTTACTCACACCCGGTTGATTTTTCACTTCCCCAGGGCGTAGAAGCGACCGTGGAGGAACGGGGCACCTTGCTCTCGCTTCATGGAATTGACAAGCAGCTCGTGGGAGAGACCGCGGCACGCATAAGGAAGATAAGACCACCCGATTCCTATAAGGGCAAGGGTGTTCGTTACGAAGGTGAGAAGTTGAAGCTTAAACCCGGAAAAGCTGGAGCGGCTACTAAGTAATGATAAAAAAGAAAAGCAGAAATCTGGCGCGTAAAAGAAGACACCTTGCTGTGAGGAAAAAGATAAACGGCACCGCGGAGATTCCCAGGGTTTCCGTTTTCCGCTCGGCAAGGCATATATACGCCCAACTAATAGATGATACCGCAGAAGTCACCCTTCTTCAGGCATCAACGATGTTTTCTGAGACGAAAAAGAGATTGTCTGCTGAGAACATGAAGAAAACCGAGGTTGCCAAAGAGGTTGGAAAGCATCTCGGGGAGATGGCTGTTCAGAAGGGCATAACCAAGGTGCGTTTCGACAGAGGGGGTTACGCTTACCACGGAAGGATAAAGTCGCTTGCCGACGGGATCCGCGAGGCGGGAGTGGAGTTTTAGGAGAAAAATTAAAGGAGGCTTTGGTTTTGGCAGAGGAGAGAATAAATCCGGCAGAACTTGAATTGCAAGAAAAAGTGGTTCACATAAGGAGGGTCGCTAAGGTGACCAAGGGTGGGAAAAGATTCCACTTTACTGTTCTTGCCGTGGTCGGAAACTCCGACGGAATTGTGGGAGCCGGACTGGGAAAATCGAATGAGGTTCCTGATGCCGTAAGAAAGGCGGTTGAAAAAGCAAAGAAAACTCTAATAAGGGTGCCGCGCAACGGTGCCACCATACCGCACGGAATTCACACGGAATATGTGTCAAGCAAGGTTATGCTCCTGCCTGCTGCCCCGGGTACGGGCGTTATAGCGGGTGGTGCAGTGCGAGCGGTGGTCGAACTTGCCGGCATACACGATGTTCTCTCGAAAGTTGTCGGATCAAGGAATCCGCTTAATGTTGTTATGGCGGTTGTAAAGGGACTCTCGGAACTGCAGGTTCCCGAAGAAATCGCGAAGACGAGGAACAAGGAGATAAAGGACCTCGATCTTCCCAATTACTATGATGCGGCGCAGTAGAACGCGCGCTTAACAGTGGAGTGCAAAAGGAAATGTTAAACGAACTTTCACCGGTTAAGGGATCTAAAACAAAAAGAAAAAGGGTAGGAAGAGGTGCGGGTTCCCAAGGGAAAACCAGCGGAAGAGGGCACAAGGGCCAAGGATCCCGTTCGGGGAAAGGGGTATCCAGATGGTTTGAAGGCGGTCAGACTCCACTCAAAATGAGAAGCCCGAAAAGGGGCTTTACGAACATATTCAAAAAACAGTACGACATAGTTAACTTGAAGGATCTTGAGCGTTTTGCGGATGCGGAGTCGGTTACGATCCAGACGCTTGCCGAGGCAGGAATAGTAAGCGGCAAGAAACCCGTAAAACTCCTGGCTACCGGCGAGATTGCCTCGGCGCTCTCCATAACGGTTAATGCCTGCAGTGAGGCGGCCGCGCGCAAGATAAACGACGCGGGAGGAAAAGTGGAGATAGTATGAGCAGTAATGTCGCGTCACTTCCCAGGATTCCGGAGCTTAACAGGAAGCTGCTTTTTACAGCCGCAATGCTCATTGTTTACAGGGCAGGGGTTTTCGTTCCGATTCCAGGAATCGATCCGGACCAGATTGCCAAGATGTTCGAGCAGACCCGCGGCACGATATTCGACATACTTAACATGTTTTCCGGGGGAGCACTTGAGCAGGCGTCAATTTTTGCCTTGGGGGTTATGCCCTACATTACCGCCTCAATCATCATGTCGCTTCTGGTAAAGGCCTTTCCTTCACTTGAAGCAATGCAGAAAGAAGGCGACGCCGGAAGGAGAAGAATAAATCAGTACACAAGGTACGGCACCGTTCTTATATGTCTCGTTCAGGGCTTTATGCTTGCGGTTACCCTTGAGCGCGGCGGGGTAGGAGCGGCCACTGTCGGAAGTGCCGTTACGGACCCCGGTCTGATGTTCAAGGTTACGGCAGTTCTCACGCTCACCGCGGGCGGACTTTTTGTTATGTGGCTTGGAGAGCAGATAACAGAGAATGGAATCGGAAACGGGGTATCTCTTCTTATCGCCGCATCGATAATCGCCAGTATTCCCGGGGCGTTCTGGAACCTCTCAAGGCTCGTTGGCACGGGCGAGATTACCGTTTTGGGGGTTTTGCTTATTTTTATTTTTCTAGGGTTTCTTATGGGCCTTATAGTTTACTTTGAGCGTTCCTACCGGAAAATACCGGTTCAGTACCCCAGAAGGGTCGTAGGGAGGAAGGTAATGGGAGGGCAGAGTTCCCATCTGCCTCTTAAAACCAATCCTTCGGGGGTCATTCCTCCGATCTTCGCTTCTTCGATCCTTATTTTCCCCGCTACGATTGTTACGTTTGCCGATGTTCCGGCTATTCGCACCTTCTCTGACCTTGTGTTTCAAAACGTGTTCGTATACAACCTGATCTTTGCAATACTCATAATATTCTTTGCCTTCTTCTATACTTCAATAATTTACGACCCGGACGATCTCTCGGATAACCTGAGGAAAAACGGCGGAAACATACCGGGAATAAGGCCGGGCAGAAAGACATCGGAGTACATAGGCAATGTGCTCGGAAAAATTACTTTTATAGGGGCTATATACGTGGCGGCGGTCTGCGTGTTGCCGGCGTTTCTTGAGAGAGAACCTTTTAATTTGCCGTTTTACTTCGGAGGCGTGTCACTTCTTATCGTAATAGGAGTAACACTTGATTTCATGCAGCAGATCGAATCTTTTCTGATAACTCACAGTTATGAAGGATTTATAAAGAAGAGGGGAATGAAGGAACCCCAGAGGTACAGATTCTGACGCAAGGGAGAATACCAAAGACTATGAGATTGATACTGTTTGGGCCGCCAGGGGCTGGAAAGGGAACGCAGGCTGATTTCATCAGGGAAAAATACGAGGTTGAGCATATATCGACTGGTGATGTGCTGCGTGAAGCCATGAAAAACGAGACTGAAGTTGGGCTTTACGCTAAGTCGTTCATGGACAAGGGAGAGCTTGTACCTGATGAAGTCGTGACGGAAATAATAAGACAGAAAATATCTGCGATCGGCGAGAGAGGTTTTATGCTTGACGGTTTTCCTAGAACTCTGGAGCAGGCAAGATCTCTTAACGGTATTCTCACTGATGCCGGAATCGGCATTGACGCAGTTATTTCTCTTGAGGTTCCCGACGAGGAAGTTGTGCAGCGAATAACCAAACGCCAGAAAATAGAGGGCAGGCGGGACGACACGGAGGATGTTATAAGGAACAGACTTAGAGTTTACAAGGATCAGACATCTCCTCTTAAGGATTTTTACGAAAAAACCGGCGTTCTGCGTGCAGTTGAGGGAATAGGACAGATATCGGATATCGCCGAGAGAATAGACGGTGTGCTGAAGCGGTTGCAATAATGATTCGCTTGAAGAACAGAGAAGAGCTTAAACGCATGAGGGCTGCTGGCAGGGTGGTTTCCGAAGTGCTTATGAGGCTTGAGGAAGAGGCAAAGGAAGGAGTGACCACCTGGGAGCTTAACGAGATTGCGGAAAGAATGTGCGCAACAGGAGGCTTTAAGCCTGCTTTTAAAGGTTACGCAAATTATCCAGCGTCGGTGTGCTTTGCCCTTAACGAAGAGATAGTGCACGGTATTCCCTCGAAGAAAAAGATGCTTAAGGACGGGGACATAGTAGGAATAGATTTCGGAGTACTGCTAGACGGTTATTACGCCGACTCGGCAATAACGGTTGCGGTCGGTGAAATCCGTCCTGTTGCCGAAAAACTGCTTCGGGTTACCAGGGATTCCCTCTATAGGGGCATAGACGTGGTGAAAAGTTCAAACAGAGTTCTGGATATATCAAAAGAGATACAGACCTATGTTGAAAATGAGGGTTTTTCTATAGTCAGAGATTTTGTCGGTCACGGAATAGGCAGGGAACTTCACGAGGAGCCGCAAGTGCCGAATTTTATTCCTCCGAATGGTAAGGGAGGAGGAATAAGACTTCGTTCTGGAATGGTCATGGCCATAGAACCTATGGTAAACGAGGGGTCGGAGAAAACGAAGATACTCGAAGACGGGTGGACGGCGGTTACTTATGATGGTAAACTTTCCGCTCATTTTGAGCATACTGTGGCCCTTACGGATAACGGCCCTGAAATTCTTACCGAAAGGATTCACTAGGAACGGGTGATGGAGAAAGAAGAGAAAATAGAGTTTGAAGGAACTATAACCAAAGCTTTGCCCAATGCGATGTTCATGGTCGAGATAGAGAACAATCACGAGGTGCTGGCTTATGTGTCCGGTAAAATGAGAACCAGATTCATAAGGATACTTCCTGGAGACAGGGTAAAACTTGAGATATCTCCCTACGATCTTACGAAGGGAAGGATTACCTACAGGCTCAAGAAGTGAAGACAGGGGCGAGAGCAAAGTGAAAACGAGGGCATCGGTAAAAAAAATATGCGACAAGTGCAAGATCATCAAGCGCAAGGGGGTCGTGCGGGTGATCTGTGTCAACAAAAGGCACAAGCAGAGACAAGGATAGCACTAAGGAGGATATGCCTTAATGCCTAGGATAGCAGGTGTTGATATACCGCTTAACAAAAGAGTAGAGGTAGGTCTTACGTATATCTACGGTATAGGTAGGGCGACTTCAAACGTTATACTCGATAAGGCCGGTATAGATGTAAACAAAAAGTCAGGGGATCTTGACGATCAGGAAGTAACAAAACTGCGGACGATAATTGAAGGCGAGTACACCGTTGAGGGAGATCTGAGAAAGGAGGTTCAGCTCAACATAAAGCGCCTAGTGGAGATAGGTTGCTACAGGGGTATTAGGCACAGGACAGGACTTCCGGTAAGGGGACAGAAAACCAAGTCGAACGCAAGAACCAGAAAGGGTCGCAGGGGTACAGCGATAGCGAAGAAGAAAAAAGCCGGCAAATAAGGGTTTTTCCAAATGAGCAGAAAATTCACAAAAAAGAAAACAAAGAAATTCGTTGAACATGGAGTGGTCAACATACAGGCTACTTTTAACAACACTATAGTCACAATCAGCGATATGAATGGAAACGTCATAGCTTGGTCAAGCGGTGGCAACAGGGGCTTTAAGGGCACTAGGAAGGGGACGCCGTTTGCGGCCCAGGTGGCGGCGGATGACGCATCGAAAAAGGCAAAGACCTTTGGGCTGAAGTCAGCTAATGTTTACGTGAGCGGTCCCGGTCCCGGAAGGGAGCCGGCGATAAGAGCCGTTCAGGCTGCCGGGGTGAAAGTGACGATGATAAAGGATGTCACCCCGATTCCCCATAATGGTTGCAGACCACCTGGAAGAAGAAGGGTATAGGCATTATGGGAGAGATCATGTTCACGTTGTTTTCGAGGAGGAAGAAGGTAATTGGCTAGGTATAGAGGACCGTCTTGCAAGCTTTGCAGAAGAGAGGGCGAACAGCTTTTTCTTAAGGGCGCTAGGTGTTATACGTCAAAATGTGCCATACAGAAAAGGCCTAACCGCGGACCTGGAGTTCACGGGGCCGCGATTGGCCGTTCCAAGTTCTCCGACTACGGAATAAGATTGAGGGAAAAACAAAAGGTTAAGCGTATATACGGGTTGACCGAAAAGCAGTTCAGCCGTTATTTTGCCGAGGCTGCGAGGAGAAGCGGAGTGACTGGCGCAATGCTCATACTGCTTCTTGAGAGAAGGCTTGACAATGTGGTGTACCGTCTCGGGTTTGCGAGTTCTCGCAACGAGGCCAGACACTTAGTCTGGCTTGGACATGTTCTCGTGGACGGCAAGAGAGTCAACATTCCCTCTTTCAGCGTTGAGCAAGGAAACAAAATAGAAATCAAGACAAAAACCAGAAGTAACCCGCACGTTAACCAGTCTCTTGAAGGTCTTGAGAGAAGGGGTTTCCCCCAGTGGCTCGAGCTTGACAGGGAAAATTACAGCGGAGTTGTAACCAAACTTCCCGAGAGAGAGGACGTGACGGTTCCCATAGATGAACAGTTGATCGTTGAGTTTTACTCAAGAGTCTAGAAAAGCCTGGCACACACGGAGGTGTGAAACTTGGAGAATTTTCAGAAAAACTGGAGAGATTTGCAATACCCCAAAGCGCTTGAAAAAGACGAGCAGGTATCAACTCCTTTCTACAGCAAATTTATCTGCGAGCCTCTTGAACCGGGCTACGGTATTACTCTTGGTAATGCGCTTAGAAGGGTCCTCCTGTCCTCGATACAGGGTCCTGCTATTACCGCTGTCAAGATAGACAAAGTACGGCACGAGTTTTCTACCATACCGGGAGTTATGGAAGATGTTACTGAGATCATACTGAACCTTAAGAACGTGGATCTCAAAATGCATACTTACGATCCGCAGACAGTAATTCTGAAAGCGGAGGGCCCGGCAGAAGTCAAGGCGTCCGACATAGAAACGACCCACATGGTGGAAGTGGTTAACGGCGAACAGCACATAGCGACCTTGGGAGATGACGCGAAGCTTGAAATGGAACTGACAGTGAAGATGGGAAGCGGTTACGAGCCAGTATCGAGAAGAGAGACTGAGAAGTCAATAGGCCTGATACATGTTGATGCGTTCTTCTCGCCCGTCAAAAAAGTTAATTACTCAGTTACCAACGCCAGGGTAAGGCAGAGGACCGATTATCAGAAACTGACCGTTGAAATATGGACAAACGGTACGATTCTTCCCGAAGAGGCGCTTGCTTACAGTGCAAAAATTATTAAGCAGCAGCTAAACGTCTTCATTGATTTTGATGAGGAACTCGTGGACAAGGTGGAAGAGGAAGAGTCCATGGGTATAAGTGGGACCGACGACAAGCTTTTTTTCCCTATAGAGGACGTGGAACTTTCGGTGAGATCTATAAACTGTCTTAAAAAGGCGGAAATAAAATATATTGGAGAAGTGGTTCAGAAGACAGAACAACAACTTCTTGATCTTGAGAATTTCGGAAAAACTTCCCTTGAAGAGGTGAACGCTAGACTTAAGGAAATGGGTCTGAGTCTTGGGATGGTTATAGACACCGAGGTCTTTGAAGACGAAAAGCAAAAGCGGAGTTCTGAGAATTCCGGAGAGTGATCGGGGTTCGGGTCCGTATACGGTGGAAAGATGAGACACAGAAAATCGGGAAGAAAACTGGGAGTTACTACAAAACACAGAAAGGCCATGTTCCGCAACATGGCTACGGACCTTTTGCGTAACGGAAGGATAAATACAACTGACACAAGGGCCAAGGAAATAAGAAGGGTTGTGGAGAAGCTCGTAACTTTGGGTAAAAACGGCAGTCTTCACGCGAGAAGAAAGGCTCTGGGATATATAAGGGATCGTGCAGTTGTGGAAAAACTTTTCTCCGAACTTGCCCAGAGGTATATGGAGCGTCCCGGTGGCTATACGAGGATTGTGAAGCTTGGTTACAGAAGGGGAGATAATGCCCCCATTTCTCTTGTTGAACTCGTGACCGAGGAGTACAAGGCCAAGAGAAAAAGACGGAAAGCAAAACCCAAGGCTGAAACCAAGAGTGCGCCGAAGAAAAGTTCGAAGAAGAAATCCGCAGAAGAACTTGGTCTGGTTGAGCAACAAGAAACCGCCGAGGGACAGGTGGACGAACAGGGTGAAGCCGAGATGACAGAAGCGGAGTCCCAAGAACCCAAAGAGCAATCCGGTTCTTCCGAAAAGACTGAGGATTAATTCCTTCTTTTTTCCCCGTACATACCTGGCGGGTTTTTTCCGTCTTCCCTATTATTTATAATAGACCTGATGAAAAGAGTCGGGTTTATACTTGATGCAAGATCAATTGAAGAACTCAAGGATCTAGCTGTTGCTGCGGAGAAAGCGAATTTCCACTCTGTCTGGGCTACGGAACTTTACAGGACCCCTTTTCAGCAGCTCTCTGCAATTGCTCCAGTCACCTCTGAAATAAAGCTCGGCACCGCAGTTGCTCTTGCCTTTGTGAGAAGCCCGCTGGTTACTTCCATTACTTCTCTTGATCTTGACGAAATTAGTTCGGGGAGGTTGATACTGGGTCTTGGTACCGGGGCAAAGAGAACGAACGAGAATTTCCACGGTGTTTTCTATGGAGACAGGCCGGTTGCGAGGATAAGGGAATGCGTTGGGTTAATAAGGGAAATTCTGTCCGAGGCTCATACAGGCAATGATATTGTTTTCGAAGGGCAGTTCTACAGAGTAAACACAAGGGGTTACAAAAGGGCTTTTGAACCTATCAGACAAAACATACCTATATTCGTGGCCGGTATAGGAAGCAACATGGTTGGTGCTGCTGCCGAAATCGCGGACGGTTACATGGGACATGTAGTCTGTTCGCTTGAATATATAAAAAGGGTAGTTTCACCTTCGCTTGAAGAAAGGCTTGAGAAAAGTGGAAAAAACGGAGATTTTACGAAATGCTCGATTATTACCTGTGCCGTTTCCCATGACTGGGAGAGGGCGAGAGAAGCCGCTCGGGCGACCATAGCCTTTTACGCTACGGTAAAAGCCTATGATCCTCCTTTCAGGCTTCACGGTTTTACGGATGAGGTTAAAGGGATAAGGGATGCTTTTCGTAGAAAAGATATCCGTGCGATGATAAAAGGTGTCAGTGATGAAATGGTTGAAGCGTTTGCCGTTGTGGGGGATGCGGAACATTGCAGGGAGAGAGTGGAGGAGTACAGGAAATATATAGACCTTCCTGTACTCAGTGCCCCTCATTATTTTCTTGACTTCAGGGAGGTAAGGGAGTACCAGGAGCGATTGATCGAGGCCTTTGCCTCGTGAGACCCGGGTTTTTTAGCTAGGAAAATGAAAATA
Source organism: Candidatus Dadabacteria bacterium (assembly GCA_026705445.1). NCBI lineage: Bacteria > Pseudomonadati > Thermodesulfobacteriota > Candidatus Dadabacteria > Candidatus Dadabacteria bacterium. The sequence continues at coordinate 23,716 of JAPPAR010000021.1, read as the reverse complement.
CTTGTTTCAGGATCGACCGGAACCGTGGGAACCCATCTTCTTAATTCCATTCCCTCGGATTCCTATGAGGTCTGGCGTCTTGTAAGGTCGCAGGTGGAAGGAGAGAATCTGATTTTCTGGAATCCAAAGGAGGGCTATATCGAAGATCCATCTTTGCTTGAGGGTTTTGACGCAGTTGTTCATCTCTCAGGGGAGAATATAGTGTGCAGATGGACTGAAGAGAAAAAGAATTCGATACGGCAGAGCAGGGTGCACAGTACCCGGTACTTGGTGAGTCTTTTCTCTGCGCTTCAACATCCTCCCAAAACCCTTATCTGTGCTTCGGCAATCGGTTACTATGGGGACAGGGGGGAAGAAGGACTTACTGAGCGTTCCGTGGCTGGCTCTGGGTTTCTTCCTGATGTTTGCTGCGAATGGGAGAATGAGGCTCAAAGGGCCTCTGACCTTGGAGCAAGAGTCATAAACCTGCGCTTAGGCGTCGTACTAAGTCCCCAAGGAGGCATATTGAGTTCTTTGCTGCCTCTTTTTAAAATGGGTCTGGGGGGAGTTATTGGAAGTGGCGATCAGTACCTAAGCTGGATATCGATAGAAGACCTTTCGCGGATAATTATTTATCTGCTGGAGCGGGGAGAGGTAACCGGTCCCGTTAATGTGGTATCTCCAAATCCGGTGACTAACAGGCAGTTTACCGCCACGCTTGCGTCAGTTCTACGAAGACCCGCATGGTTTTCAACTCCCGCATTTGCCGTAAGGCTTTTGTTCGGAGAGATGGGCCGCTCCACGATGCTTGCTGGCTGCAAGGTTTTTCCTGAGAAACTTCTTTCCTCCGGTTACGAGTTTTTGCACGAAGATCTGGGTTGCGCACTTGAGGATGTTGTTCTGAGATAAAATGTCGAAGAAAAATAAGTTCCATTCACGCCAGTACCTGAAATTGAAACTTGAAAGAAAAGATCTTGACGAAAACCCGTTTGTTCAGTTTGACCTCTGGTATGGAGAGGTTCTTAAAGCGGAAATCGATTTTCCAAACGCTTTTATTCTTTCTACGGTAGGAGCGGATGGCGTTCCGTCCTCAAGAGTGGTGCTTCTCAAGGGTTATGACGAAAGGGGTTTTTCCTTCTATTCAAATTCTCTTAGTCGTAAGGGACGAGATGTAGCTGAGAATCCGGTCGCTTCGCTTTGCTTCTGGTGGTCTGAATTTGAAAGACAGGTGAAGATAGACGGCGAAGTCTCACTTCTGCCAGAACGGGAAGCCGATGAATATTTTACGTCTAGACCTCGCCAAAGCCGGATAGGAGCATGTGTTTCGAAGCAGAGTGAGGTTGTTGCAAGCAGGCAACTGCTTGAGGAGCAATACGACCAGTTCCGGTCTGAACGGAAAGGAAAAAGTATAGCGCGGCCTGAATTCTGGAAAGGATACGTAGTGAGTCCAGTGCGCTTTGAGTTCTGGCAGGGAAGAAAGAACAGGCTTCACGATCGTTTCAGATATATTCCTTCCCCAGATGGTGGCTGGAGTATAGACAGGCTTTACCCATAGTCCGCGGAAAGAAGAATCGATAGCTCCTGATTATCTGGTTGCGCGATAGAGCGCTACTACTCCCATAGTGAGTTCCGAGTATTGGCAATCCCGAAATCCCGCGTTTTCAAGATGGCTTATGAAATTCTTTCTTTGAGGAAATGCGGCGGCGGATTCAGCAAGATATCTGTATTCCTTGCCCCTGCCGTAGATGCTTCCGACAAGAGGCATCAAGACTCTGAAGTAAAACATGTATATGGGTTTGAAAACGGGGTTTTTCGGAATCGCAAATTCAAGTATGAAGAGTTTTCCGTTTTCCTTTAGGACCCTTCTCATCTCTCTCAGGGAAAGTTCGTAATCTACTGTGTTTCTTATACCGAATGCTATGGTGACGGAGTTAAACTGTTTTTCCGCAAAGGGGAGATTTTCAGCCACGGCCGATACAAGGGCTATTTTGCCCCTTAAATCAAGGTCCTTAATTTTCTTTTTTGCTATCCGGAGCATGTTCATGCTGGGATCAATCCCGACCGTTTTGGTTGCGGGGTATTTTTTTGCGATTTCAATCGCAACTTCTGCCGTCCCGGTTGCTATGTCCAGATTGTGCTCGACGTCGTGCAACTCTTCTGCGAGCTTCTTTCTCCAGAGTTTGTGAATTCCAAGGCTGAACAGAGTGTTTAGCCAGTCGTAGTGACTCGCCACTTCATCGAAAATTTTCCTTGTTTCAGGCATCAGACGGATTCCAGAATCCTTTCTATGTGGGAGGTTCTGTTGAGAACATAGAAATGAATTCCAGGTACTTTTTCGGCGATAAGTTCCCTTACCTGGTCTCTGCACTGTGCGATTCCCACTTCCACCGCCTTGCGGTTATCGTCTCCCGCATCTTCCAGTTTCTTTCTCAGGGTTTCAGGTATCTCCGTTCCGCAAAGAGACGATATTCTTATCACCTGTTTCGATGAAAGCACGGGCATAAGACCCGGGATTACGGGAAGGTCTATTCCTGCTGCCCTTACTCTGTCGACATAATCAAAATAGTAACGGTTATCGAAAAAGAGCTGAGTAATTATGATATCGGCTCCGGCATCCACCTTTTTCTTGAGATTGGATATGTCCTCCTCAAAACTTGGGGATTCGATATGTTTTTCCGGATAACCGGCGACTGCTATGGAAAACCGCTGCGGTTTTTCTTTTTCGTATTTTCTTATGTGTTCCACGAGCTGATTTGCGTGCTGGAAAGCCCCCTCGGACAGCAGTTTCTCGCCATTTTCCTTCGGAATATCTCCCCTGAGGGCCACTATGTTGCGTATTTTCTCCTGTTCAATCTGCTCGAGCATCAGATCTATTTCCTTTTCGGAATATCCTATGCAGGTCAGGTGACAGGCGCTCTCCATCCCTATAACGTTTTTTATGTAGGAGGCAACTTCAGCCGTTCTTTTCCGCCCCTTTCCCATGGCACCATGTGTTACCGTTATTATGGCGGGCGAAAGTTCGGCGAGTCTCGCAAGAGTATCTTTGAGTTTTTCGAATTCAGGATCGTCTTTCGGAGGAAAGACCTCAAAAGATATAAGAGGAGTATCCCTTTTTTTGTTTTTGTATTCAGAAAAATTCACGGTTTTTCCTCGAGAACCAGAGTTTGCAAGGTGGTCTTTCTTTCAATTTCCAACGGGTTTTCGAAGTCCAAAAGTGCTGTAATCAAAATAGCCGGGTCAAGCCCACGGACATAATCTACCTCGTGGAATTCCGTGTCCTCTTACATGTAAATCTAGCTTGCTCAATATACCTTGCGTTATATTACACATCAAGCTGATACTGTAGCGGGGAAAGTTTAAGCTATTCCTCTCGATTTCCAAACAATTTTCTAAGGCACGCGCTTCTGTAATTGAATATGGAATCCAGTTTCCTGCTTACCAGAAGCGGATTTGCCAATCTTCCGATCGGGTCAAACGGTAGGGAGTAGTGAACGAGGTCCCGGACCTGCGTCTGCTCCCCGGCCTGTGCAAAAAAATGCTTATGGTGCCAGAACTTGTAGGGCCCGAATCGCTGCTCGTCAACGAAATAGTGCGGTGGATCGACCTGAGTTATTTCCGTTGTCCAGGTGCTTGTGAAAAAAGGGATGGGTGTCACGGTGTAAGTGATTATCATGCCGGGATATATTTTTTCTTCTGCCTCAGATGTTATCCGCAGGTTGAGTCCCGAGGAAGTTATCTTGGGAAGATTGTTCGGGTTGGAGAAAAAATCCCAAGCTGTTTCAATCGGAACCGGCAGGAATTCTGTTCTCTTGAGCGTATATATCTTCATTCTTTTTCTGCTTGTTCCAGCGGTGGTCCGGGAAGCCCGACAAAGCTCCACAGTATCAAGAACAAAAGTCCGAATATCAGGGGTAAAGACTGGTGTGTCTCATAGAGTATACCGGCGGACATTCCCCCCACGCAGGCTCCCATGAAGTTTGCCAGGTTGAAAAAACCGGAGAGCACACCCCTGTTCTCCGAGGAGACTCTTTGCGTAACAAACGCAGGTAGTATGGACTGAAATATGGAGTATCCAAGAAAAAAGACCGCCCCCGCGAGGTAGAGTGTGATACTGTCAGATGCTCGGAGCAGATAGATTAAAAAGGCGGCTACTAAAAAGAAAAGCCCGAACCTAGTTGCCTGTTTCAATTTCTTTCTCGTTTCTGAAATCCTGATGTAGGCGTTAGCCAGGAGCGCACTGGGGGCGAGTATTACTAGGTAGACGAACCACAGATCTTGGGGGCCGGTACCGATATTTTTCCAGTCCAGAGGATAGATGAACAAGATAAGGTTAAGACAGATGGATGTTATGAAGGTTGAGGAAAGAATTCTTCTCACTTCCGGTTCCCTGAGTTTGAGAAGAATTTCTTTTCTGTCCCTTGTTTTTTTCTTTGGAAGTTCCGGGAACATGAAAAGAGTAACGAGCACCGCAACTAATCCTAGGGCTGCGAGGATGAAGAAAAGACTTTCAAAACCGAATTTCCCTGCGAGTACTGGACCGACTATGAGCGAAGTTATAAACGCCGTTCCGATTATTATTCCAGTCAGCATAAAAGACTGGGCCCTTACCTCGTTTCTTGTGCAGTCTCCGAGAATAGCTATGGCAACTGCGCCTATAGCACCGCTTCCCTGAATCGCTCTGGTTATTATTAGCTCCCAGATGGTGTCTGCAAAAGCGCAGAGAACGCTTCCAACGCAAAAGATCAGAAGTCCTACTACTATTACCGGCTTTCTTCCGAATCTGTCGCTTGCCATGCCGAAAGGTATCTGCAGCAGGCTCTGGGTAAGGGCGTATATTCCGAATGCGACTCCGGCGGAGGAGAGGGTTGCTCCCTCGTAGTTTACGGCGTATATGCTGAAAACGGGAATTATCAGGAATATTCCTAGAAGCCTAAGTGCAATTATTGTTCCTATTACTAGAACGGAGCGAAGTTCGTATCTGTTCAGCTTCATGGCGTTTTCCCGGGATTTTCCGTTCCGGTTTTGTTTTTAGCAAGGAAATTTAAAAACCGGTTCAATGAAAGATAGGGTATTTATCACGTTTGACAATGGCAGAACCCTTTAAAATATAAAAAAGTTTGGGAATTATAAACTTTACTTGACAAAATACAACCATGTTTGATAAAATAATTCCGTCTGTCAATTTAGTACAAGGCGGAAAAATGAAAAACAGAACCATTTTTATCCGTGATAACCTTGAAGTTATGCGAGGTATAGCCGATGAATGTATAGATCTCATTTATCTGGACCCACCGTTTAATTCCAACCATGATTATGCCGCTCCTATAGGTAGTCAAGCCGCGGGTGCGGAATTCAAAGATACATGGGGATTATCAGATATAGACTTGGCATGGCATGGAGAAATAGAAAGTCAATATCCTGGTCTTTATAAACTCTTGGAAACTACAAGAGAGATACACGGAAAGTCTATGATGAGCTATCTCATTTACATAGCCATCAGGATTATGGAAATGAAGCGAATTTTGAAACCTACAGGTTCTATCTATCTTCATTGTGACCCCACTGCTTCTCATTACTTAAAATTGCTCATGGATGAAGTTTTCGGAAGGAAATTTTTCAGAGATGAAATCGTATGGAGAAGAAATGAATCAGGGGCCAAAGGGAGTCAACACGCGTCGAAACGTTGGGGTAATAATGTAGATCATTTGTTGTTTTATACGAAAGGAAAAAACTTCCAATTTGATCCGCGCATAATCAAAAATTTAACAGAATCGGAAATCAATAATATGTTTCCTAAAATCGACGAATATGGAAACCGATACAACACTAAAACAACAGCTTGGCGGTCGCCGTCTATGGGAGATCGCCCTAACTTATGCTATGAGTTTCGGGGCCATTATCCACCATATTCAACAGGATGGAGAATGAAATACGAGAAAATGGAAGAAGAATATCAAAAAGGTAACATTGTTGTTACAGAAGAAGGGTTAGAGCGAAGATCGTATATGAAATATTATGCTGGTGTGTCACCCGGCAATTTATGGGTTGAGACAGAATTACTTCTTGGGGCACGATCAAAAGAACGCACCGGATACCCAACGCAAAAACCATTAAAATTGCTAGAGCGGATAATTAAAGCGTCAAGTAATGAGGGTGATATGATACTTGATCCTTTCTGTGGTTGCGCCACAACTTGTGTTGCCGCTGAGAAATTAGATCGTAAATGGGTAGGTATAGATATATCCCCTAAAGCTGCTGAACTTGTAAAATCGAGAATGCAAAACGAACTGGGATTTACCATTCTCAAGTTAATCCACCGAACCGACATTCCTACCGATCGCGGAGGTAAACGTTCAAGAGATATTAAGAATATTCTGTACGGTAAACAGGAAGGAATGTGTAGTGGTTGCGGACACTGGTACAGAATAAAGGATTTTGAAGTAGATCACATAGTACCTAAAAGCAAAGGTGGTTCAGATACAGACGAGAATTTACAACTGCTTTGCGGATACTGTAACAGGATAAAAGGCGACAGAACACAAGAATACTTGATTTCGCAAGTGAGGAAATAAATCTAAAAAGGTGAGTAAATTCGCAAAACATTCAAAAACCAAATTTTTAACGCGAGCGGAGATATCCGCGGAAAAACTGTATTTTGAGATACAAATAAAGGAAAACAGGTTTCTGGTATCCGCTTGCGAATATGATAAGAAAAAATTTGAAGGAGTGATACATCCCTTTCAGTTAGACAAAGTAAGCCATATAGAAGTGGAATCACAACCAGGCGGGAAGGTTCTGCTTTCTCTCGATTTGTACGAGGAAACAAAATGAAAAAAGCCATGATAGACAAAGAACGAGACCTTAAAGGAGCAACCCCGGAAACGCTGGCTAAAGCCTTGTTACGCCCTTGCCAGGGAAGAAAGCCCGTTGTCCCGGACAAGGTCCCTGTAGAGAAGGTTGCGTCCCATAAGTCCGGCAACGGTGAAACGCATTTGAAGGAGGGTTCCTGAATCCCGCATATTATGCTTACCCGCGAATTCCTGAATATACCGATCAAGGTGCTTAGGGCTGATCTTGTGGAAAGTCCCTTTGTGCGCCCTTTTCAGTCCGGCCCAGAAAGATTCGATACCGTTGGTATGAGCCATACCCTTGACGAACTCCCCGACACTATGGTTTACGGATTTATGATTGGGAAGCCCACTGTAACTCTTATGGTTGTCGGTATAGACCTTAGCGTCAGGGGAAGTGTTGTTTCGTATAAAATCCTGTACTGTTTCCTTTTCCCTGTTGGGAACTCGCTTGGCAACAACTCTATTGGATTTCCTGTCCTTTATTCCAATTACTACGGTTTTGCCGGAAGGGCCTTGCACATGGCTTCTCTTATTGTCATGCTTGTTTCTATCCTTACCGCCCATAAAGGTTTCGTCAGCTTCAACAGGGCCTTGAAAATTGTTGTTTCCTTCGGTTTGCCATGCTTCCCGTATCCGGTGAAGCATGAACCACGCCGTGGGTTGGGATACCCCTATATCTCTGTGAAGTTTCATGCTGGACACGCTTTTAAGGCTTGTAAGGCAAAGGTAGATAGCCAACGCCCACTTTTGAAGGGGGACGTTAGAACGGGCAATAGCGGTTCCGGTACGGACGCTGAAATAACTCCGGCAATCCTTGCACCAGTAGGGCATGGGTTTGGCGTTAGGAACTTTCCTTGTTTCCACGCTTCCGCACTTGGGGCAAAAACGGGAATCGCCCCAGATAATGGATTCGAACCAGCGAGTGGCCGTTTCTTCGTCAGGAAACATTTTCATAAGTTCAAGAAGATCTATTCCCTCCCTGTAAGCCTTACCGGGAGCTTTAAATGTTTTCTTTTTCATCATGGTAATAATATACATAAGGAGATTTATTTTGTCAAGTAATCTTTATAATTCCCAAAAGTTTATTAGGGAGGAACCTCTGATGAAACTGGCGTTTCGGTCTAAGGTGACCGATAACCTCCTAGAAGTGCAGGCCCCCGGATATCCACTGCGTACTATAAAGAACAGCGGTCAAGTCCTCTGGCAATTCTCTTGCACAAGTACGGTCTTTTTGGTTTTTTGTGTGAGATAGGACTGAAACTTGATTCAGGGACTGGTATAATTTCCATTCTAGCTGACCGGGGAAAATACGGAACCGGCAAACAGGTAGTTCGAATGAACTTCCTCCCTCAGCTTTTGGAGAAATTTCCAGGCGATGAGACCTACTTGGGCTGAAATCAGTCTCGATTCTTTTAAATCAAATCTTGGCGAAGTAAGAAGAATTGTGGGGGAGAATGTCCGTATTATGGCAATTGTCAAAGCCAACGCTTACGGGCACGGTGCTGTAAGGTTAAGCGATGCTGCCCTTAGTAATGGAGCGGATATGTTAGGGGTAGCCACCGTACCGGAGGCGATGGAACTTAGGGAAGCCGGAATAAAAAACGAAATATTTCTTCTTGGAGGGATTGATCCCAGCGAAGCCGGTGTAGTGGCGGAGAACACGCTTACTCCGGCGTGCTATTCCATCAATGTGCTCGAAGCTATTTCTCGAGCCGCTGTTGAGTGTGGAAAAACAGTCGGTTATCACCTGAAAGTCGATACGGGGATGACCAGGCTCGGAGTGGGAGTAGGCGACATAGAATCTTTTTTCGCTTCGGCTGCCAAACTTCCCGGAGTAATGCTTGAGGGTGTTTTCACGCATCTTGCTTCCTCTGAGATTCACCAAAGCGACTATACGGATTATCAGCTCGGGGTTTTCCGCGAGGGCCTTTTTTTTCTTGACGAACTGGGAGTTAAATACCGCTACGCCCATTCCGCAAACAGCGCCTCCATTCAGAGATTTCCGGATTCTCACATGGATATCGTAAGACCTGGGATAATGCTTTACGGTTCAGGCGACATGGGAGAGGTTGGCCTAAGGCCCGTTATGAAACTCAAAACAAGGGTAGTGCAGCTCAGGGAAGTTCCCCCGGGCACTCCGGTCAGTTACGGAGGAACTTTCGTTACCAGCAGAGAAACACTGGTCGCAACCCTTCCGATTGGGTATGCGGATGGCTATCCCAGAGCCCTTTCAAACAAGGCGGAAGTTTCTCTCGGCGGGAAACTCGCTCCGCTTATAGGGTCCGTCTGCATGGATTTTATCATGGTCGATGTAACGGACATTCCAGGTATCTGTGTTGGAGACGAAGCGGTGCTTTTCGGAGATGGGCTCGTGAGCGTTGAGGATGTCTCTTCCTGGGCCCAAACCATACCTTACGAACTCTTATCACGGATTTCGCCGAGGGTTCCGAGGCGTTACGTATGATTCGTCTCTATTAGTTGGTCTGAAGAAAATCTGCAATGAGAACCGTTATACAGAGGGTAACCAAAGCATCAGTTAGCGTAGACGGAAATGTAGTCGGCAGCATCGGCCCGGGAATGGTAGTTCTTATCGGAGTTGAGAAAGATGACTCGGAAAAAGACATTGCGTATGTTGCGGAGAAGATAGCTGGTCTAAGAATATTTGAGGATTCCTCGGGCAAAATGAATCTGAGTATTAAGGATACGGGAGGAGAAATCTTGGCTATCTCCCAGTTTACCCTCTACGGTGATTGCAGAAAGGGCAGAAGACCTTCTTACACGCGAGCCGCTGGTGGAGATTTTGCAAGGCGGTGCTATGAACTTTTCATTGCTGAGGTCACGGAACGTGGAATTCCGGTTAGAACCGGCGTTTTCGGGGCAACAATGGATGTTCATATAGCGAACAACGGTCCAGTCACGCTTCTTATTGACAGTTCCAAGGATTTCTGAGTGCATACTGGTTATTTTGTTGCGGCGGATTATTATTAGGGTAGATGAAGACCGTGTGCAATCACCCTACCGCTCACAGGGATTATATATTTGAGGAGAAGTACGAAGCGGGTCTGGTCCTCAAGGGCTCCGAGGTTAAATCCCTTAGAAACGGAAACGCCAGCGTCAAGGAAAGCTTTGCTCTCATAAGAGAGGGCGAAGCCAGACTTGTTAACTGCTACATAGCTCCTTATGATGCCGCCAGCGGGCTTAACCATGAACCGACTAGGGAGAGAAAGCTTCTGCTGAACTCCCACGAGATAAGGAAGCTGATTGGAAAAACCAGCATTAGAGGTTACACTTTAATTCCTCTAAGGATTTATTTTAAAAACGGTATTGCAAAACTCGAACTGGCCCTTGCCAAAGGTAAGAAGACGAGAGATAAAAGAGAGGATATCAAGCGTCGCGAGGCCCAAAGGGATATGCAGAAAGCCGTTAGACGATCTTTGAAACGTTCATAACTTAGACACGGGGGCGATTCGGCTTCGACGGGAAACAGGGAAGCTTGTGCCGCATGCCGAGCTTGGTTAACTCGTAAAACTGATCAAGCACGATAAGTGCCGAACCAATTAACGCACTCGCAGCCTAAAAGAACTGCGACGTCTCAGAACGTCATGCCCGCTGGGCTTTCTGAGGCGTAATTCAAGCGGGATGGCTGGTACGTGATTCCCGGGGCGCTTGCCAGCGAGATTTTACTCGGGACTGCGGTGAAAAACCTGCCTGCCGGTGATTTTGCCGTCTGATTCAAAAGACAGGATAAGCATGTAGAAGCCTAGTGAAACTTTTTCCGGACCCGGGTTCGATTCCCGGCGCCTCCACCATCTTATTTCTATAACTACCTCAAAATAAAGAATTCTTAGGAAATAAATAAAGATTAAGCCCCTTTATACCCCACACGCAGACGGGGTATATGCCTCTAAACTCCGAGGATTTAGCGACTGCTTCTTCGTAATGCGTCGTTTTAATCTGTTATTGTAGCTATAGCATCGGAACGAGATTCGAACACCTCAATGATTTTGTCAAAACCTGCGATCTTGAAGACCTCTTTTACGGAATCAGACAAGGAACACAATGCGAATCTCGTATTTTTACCTTGGAGTGTTTTTGCAACAATCAGAATTGAACGCAATCCCGCACTATTGATGTAGGACAGCTTTTCAAGATCCAGAACTACAAAATTGCCAAGGGCAATAATTTCATTGTACAGGTTATCGTGGAATTGCCGCGCGTTCATGCCGTGAACTTGACCGGCTGCACTTATTACCAAGATCCCTTTGATATGATCGGCCTGCAACCTGACTTGATTGTTTTGAATGACCATTCTTCCCTAACAGCAATCTATCTGACTAAAGCACTGCAATCAAGATGGAAGACTATATGCTTAATTATCTGAAAGTTGATGATTGCTAATTAACACAGGGAGTTACGTAACGGTCTTCTTGGATGCTAAAAACAGGTGCTTTCTGGGGAAGACTCTTGGAATCTCTGAGGAGTGGACTGCTAATCTACCCCAATTTGTGCGTCGGGTCACAGAGTGTCTTGACGACCTTTTATGTGATTCCCAGTTTTAAAAATTGTCGTCATACTTATCTATAAGTATTATGTCTACCTTTTTAGATATGGTTTCTATAAATTTGTGAAACAATGAAGCGCAAAACTATCGTAATTGCCACAAGAAACAAGGGGAAACTGAGAGAATTCAGATCAATTCTTGCTGACGGCTACAATGAGATCCTTTCTCTAGCGGATTTTGATGAGGTTCCCGAGATAAAGGAAACGGGTCTTTCTTTCAGGGAGAACGCTTTTATCAAGGCGAAAACAACCTCTGATTTTCTTGGGATGGACGCTATGGGGGATGACTCAGGCTTGGTTGTAGACGCTCTTGGGGGAGCTCCGGGGATTTATTCGGCAAGGTACGCCGGGGAAGGGTCCTCGGATAATGAAAACAACGAGAAACTACTCTATGAACTTAAAGGAGAGAAAAACAGGAATGCAAGATTTGTCTGCTGTATTGCTTTAGTTCTTGCGGGTGGTACACAGGAATTTTTTGAAGGTGAGTGCCACGGACAGATTATTCAGGAGAAAAGAGGCCAGAGTGGTTTTGGTTATGACCCGGTTTTCTATGTTTCTCAATACGGAAAGACCATGGCTGAACTCGGCCCCGACATAAAAAACAGAATAAGTCACAGGGCTATTGCCTCAGAAAAGCTTCTGTCATATTTTTCGAATTTTAAATAGGTGTTTTAACAACCTGCCTTTGTTTCTTCATATCTTTCCTTACTTTCTGAATGCTTAGATGGTCTATGGAGTATAAGAATTTTTCCAATTTTGTCTTGCCAGATTATGTGAAATTTTCGTTTTTAATTGTAAGCTGCTTCCCAATTGAATATATTTAGATTCCGACCTTTGTTTATTGCGACTGCTTTAACTTGATAAAGGGGTTTCTGCGTGAAAAGCGCAAAATTTATTTTTGTTACCGGCGGAGTTATGTCTTCCCTGGGAAAGGGTATCTCCGCTTCCTCAATAGGATTCCTTCTTGAATGTTGTGGTCTTCGAGTCACCCTTCAGAAGCTTGATCCCTACATAAATGTCGATCCGGGCACGATGAACCCTTTTGAGCATGGGGAGGTCTTTGTTACCGATGACGGAGCGGAAACAGATCTTGATCTCGGCCATTACGAAAGATTTACCAAAGCTCAGCTTGGCAAGAAAAACAATCTCACAAGCGGCAAAGTCTACGATTCCGTTATTTCCAAGGAAAGAGAGGGGAAATTCCTCGGCAAAACAGTCCAGGTAATCCCTCATATAACTGATGAGATAAAATCCCGCGTGCTTGCCCTTGAGGATGGCAACGACGTCATTATAGTCGAGATCGGCGGTACCGTGGGAGACATAGAGAGTCTTCCTTTTCTTGAGGCGGTAAGGCAGTTGAGGTCGGATCTCGGCAAGAAGAACACGCTTTTCATACATCTTACATACGTTCCCTATGTTGCCGCGGCCGGAGAATTGAAAACAAAGCCTACGCAGCACAGCGTAAAGGAACTTCTCCAGATAGGGATTCAGCCCGACATACTCCTGTGCCGCACCGAGGATAAGTTTCTTCCCGAAGAGGTTAAAAGAAAAATAGCCCTTTTCTGTAACATCGAGCAAAAAGCCGTGATTACGGCCAAGGATGTTGAGCACATATATGAAGTTCCGCTTATGTATAAGAAAGAAGGATTGGCCGAGATAATCATTGAATATCTTGGTATGTGGACCAAGAAACCAGACATGGGGGAGTGGGAGGAACTCATTCAAAGGGTAAAGAACATGAAAGAAACGGTGCGCATAGCCGTTGTCGGAAAATATGTTTCACACGGAGACGCTTACAAGAGCCTCCACGAGGCCCTTTACCACGGTGGTTTAGCCAACGACTCAGCCGTTGAAATAAAATACGTGAATTCAGAAAAAATGGACGGCATGTCTCCGGACAACTATTTCTCCGATGTTCACGGAATACTTGTCCCCGGAGGATTCGGGGAGAGGGGGATTGACGGCAAAGTAGACGCCACAAAATATGCAAGGGAAAATCAGATTCCCTTTTTCGGAATTTGCTACGGCATGCAGCTTGCCGTTATTGAATTTTCAAGGAACGTGTGTGGCATAAATGACGCGGATACGACTGAGAACAACGGCGATACCCAGAACCCGGTTATAGACATAATGGAATCGCAAAAGAACATAAGTGAAATGGGCGGGACAATGAGACTTGGGGCTTACCCCTGCGTCATAAAGCCCGAGACCTTGACTAGTAGCATCTACGGGACCTCAGAGATTTCCGAAAGACACCGCCACCGGTTTGAAGTGAACAACGGTTACAGAGAAATTCTTGAGTCAAATGGAATGGTTCTTTGCGGCCTCTCGCCAGATGGAAATCTGGTTGAAATCATGGAACTTAAGGATCATCCTTGGTTTGTCGGCTGTCAGTTCCACCCTGAATTCAAGTCAAAGCCCCTCAGTGCCCACCCGCTTTTCAAAGATTTCATAAGAGGGGCGCTTCGCTACAAGGATTCTCTTACCTGATCGAATTGCTCCATTCGATGAATCTCCCCAGTATAAACGAACTTATTGCCTACAGAAAAAGAAGGGAGCCTGCCCTGGGAGTGGTCCTCTACGCCCATCCCGACAAACTCTCTGTTCTCTCAGAAGATGGAAAGCGTTACTCGGTTGAACCGAAAAAAGTCGTACTGTTAACCGGAATAACCGTTCCCGAAACCCTCACCGACTCTGAGAAGAAACTCGAAATGAGAAAATGGAGAAGAGAACTTGAGGAGAAAAAAGACTCCGTTGATATGGAAACGCTGTGGGAGTGTGTTGTGGAGGAGCAGGAAACCGTGAGCTTTGAGGAGATACTGGAGCTATATTCGGGGGCAGAGCAGGTTTCTTTGGAGCAGAGGTTTCTGCTTTTTTGGGCCGTGGATAAAAACACTGTCTACCTTGCAAGAAGCGAAAACGGCTATCTCGTTCGCTCGCGGGAGGACGTTTCCAAGACACTTCGTGTCCTTGAACTCAGAGAAGAAAGAGAACAAAAAGCGCAGGCCGCCGTAAGCTGGGTGCGTTCTGTTATAAGTGGAGAAGCTCCTCCGGTGGTTGATGAGACCCACGGTGAGTTTCTTGAACTCATCGAACGGTACGTCATTGATCTTGACGGTTATGAACGGGCCAAGGAAGCCAAGGGGTTTCTTTATGAAGCGGGGCTTAAGGAGGTGGAGTCGGCGGTTGAATTTCTTATAAAAACGGGTTTCTGGAAGAAAGACGATGACCCGGAATCAAAAAAAATCGCTTTTCATTTCAGACACTCCCAAAGAGCGCTTGAAGAGGCGGAAGCTATTTTGAGCGCTGGGGAAGATTTTGCAAGCCTTACCGACAGAACGGATCTTGAAGTTTTTTCAGTTGATAGTGAGACAACCCAAGACATTGATGACGCCATTTCGTTTGAAACGCACGGGGATCAGATCATTCTGGGAGTCCACATCTCGAATGTCGCCCATATTGTGAGCAGGGGAAGTTTTATTGATCAGGGGGCCCTTGATCGCGCTGAGACGGTTTATTTTCCTGAGGGACGCGTGGATATGTTTCCCAAGGATCTTGTGAACAAGAAACTCAGCCTTACTGCCGACGACCTCCAACCTGCGCTTTCTCTTTTCGCCACTTTTAAAAGAGAGGGCTTTACTTTGATCGATTATAGCTTTGAGGCGACGGTCATAAGGATTTCGAAGAATCTTACCTACGCCGAAGCGACTGAAATGTTGCGCAACACACAATGGGGAGAATTCCTTGTGTCTCTCACTGATTCACTCAGAGCAGAGAGAATCAACAAGGGAGCCTTGATAGTGCAGCTTCCGGAACTCAAGATCAGGATTGGAGACCAAGATGGAATTTCAGTCAGCAAAGATTACATGGATTCTCCCGCCCACAATGTCGTTTCCGAATGCATGATACTTATGAACCGGCTTTCGGCAGATTTTTTCGATAAAAACGGAATTCCGGCACTCTTCCGTTCTCAGACCCAGGATATTGAGCCTGAAGCCAGGGAACTTGACCCCGAAGACGTCCTTTTCCCGGTAAAGGTAGCAAAGCACCTAAAACCTTCTTTTGTTGCCTTTGCTCCCGAAGTCCATAAGTCCCTGGGAGTTTCCTGCTACGTGCAGATGACTTCTCCGATAAGAAGGTACACAGACCTTCTTATGCAGCGTCAGCTTATATCCTGGCTTGAGGAACAGAGGATTTGCTACTCAGAAAGCGAGCTTGAAGCCACAAACACGCATGTGAGTCTTGCCACTAGGGAAATAAAAAACGCGCAGAGAGGCAGACACAGGTACTGGCTTATACGCTATCTTCTGGAAAAGGATATAAAAGGGGCGACCGGCTACGTAAGTTCCAGGGGATATAGCGGGTTTAACGTCTATATCCCGGAGTTTCTGATCGAACTTCCGCTTTCTAACTCAGGCGGCAGGGTTTTTGATATAGGGAGTGAGCTTTCCCTCTCAATCTGGGGGACCGATCCTCTTAGAAGAAGGATACGCGTGAGTCCGACGTAGCTTTCGGTTTGCCGGAACCCAAGTTCAAACAAGCATATGCCGTCGAAGTGGGAAAGACCGCCCTCTTCAGTGCTTTTTTTGAAGAATTTCGAGAATTTCTTCAAGCCCCGTGACCTTTACTCTTGGCCTCCCCTTTTTTTCGCCTTCTTTCTTCTCAAACCAGTCAACCCGCAGCCATTCATTGTAGGAAATATGTTTTTCTTCGAGCAGTTCCTTTATGCTCTCATCCGAGGCGAGTTCGGGACGCAGCGTATTTCCCCTCTCGATGTCCTCGATCATGCAGCTTACGGTTTCGCCGGAGTCGGCCTTGTTCGTACCGATAACTCCAGTCGGTCCGCGTTTTATCCACCCTGTGGTGTAGAGTCCCGTAATCGGATTGCCGCCCGTTTTGTCAAGTACTCTTCCTTTTTCGCTGGGGATTACCCCCGAACTGTCATCAAACGGTACGTCCCGAAGAGGTATTCCCCGGTACCCGACGGAGCGAAAAACCAGATCGGTGGGAATCTCTTCGGTCTCGTCCGTGGGTTTGGGCCGAAGGGAGCCATCATCGGATTTGTAAAGCCTGTTTTTCACGACTTTCACGCTTTTTACTCTGTTGTCTTCTCCGGCAATTATTTCTATCGGAGAAACCAAGAATCTTATGACTATTTTCTTTGATTTGGAGGGAACTCTTTCGGAAGCTTTTTTTATAAGCTCTATTTTCGTCTGGGCTGTCCTGTTCGGTTTACGCTCAAGCTCCTCGAGCGTAAGGGAATCGGGCTCCGCTTCGTTTGCCAGGGTAAGGAGATCCGCATCCTCAAGATTCTCAAGTTCCCGCAGCTCTGGGTTAGTGAAGGCCGCCTGCGCGGGGCCTCTTCTTCCAAGCATGTGTATTTCCCTTATTCCGCTTTTGGCCAGTTCCTCAAGTGCATAGTCTGCGATATCCGTTTTTTCCATTTCGCTTCTTGTGAGGGAAAGAATTCTCGCAACATCCACCGCGACGTTCCCGACTCCGACTATGACGACTCTTTTCCCTGAAAAGTCAAAACCAAGGCCCATGTGATCCGGGTGGGAGTTGTACCAGCCTACAAACTCCGTTGCCGTGTGGCTTCCGATTATGCCCTCTCCCGGTATTCCCATTTTTCTGTCGGTCTGGGCCCCTGTTGCGAAAACTATTTGGTGGTAACGACTGCGCAGGTCCTCAAGCCTTAAGTGTTTTCCGAACTCTACAAGTCCGAAAAATCTGAATTGAGGATTGGATGCGATTTTATCATAAACTCTGGCTACGCTTTTTATTTTCTGGTGGTCCGGAGCTACCCCGCTTCTCACGAGACCGTGGGGAGTCGGGAGTTTTTCGAACATGTCTATGAACACGCGGTCGCCGAGTTTCTTCTGCAGGTGGTCGGCTGCGTAGAAAGCTGCGGGTCCCGATCCGACTATGGCAACTTTTATTGTTTCGAGACTCATGGCGTGGGAAGTATATATACAATATTTCATAAATCTATTGCCGAGAAAGCTTTTTCTTCTTTATCTTTTAGGTTCGTGGTAGGGAATTCTTAGATGCTCCTTTTTCCGCTAACAGGGTCTGATGATGGTATAATACTAACTTATTTGTGTGTGGCGGAGTGACCCTATGATTGCTAAAGAGCGTACTGAACCGGAGCATTTTCATCTCAAGGTGGTTCATGAGATAAGCGACTTGATCAACAAGTCCGTGGGTCTTAACACCGTTTTGGGTAGGGTGGTCAGAAAAATTTCTTCCTCCCTTCACTACGATGTCGTTTCCATATACGTCTGGGATGATTCAAGAGAAGTTCTCAGGCTCGCGGCTAACAGGGGCCTTCAGGTTAAACCGAGAAGTGATATCTTTCTGCGCTCGGATGAAGGTCTTACCGGGATGGTTCATAAAACGAAAGTTTCTTTGGTGGCCATGCCGGCTTCTAAGCATCCCAATTACAGATATTTTCCCGAAATAGGCGAAGAGGAATACGAAAGTTACATGGGCGTTCCCATAATGCTTCACGACGTGTGTGTCGGGGTGCTTGTCGGGCAGAACAAAACCCCCATGCAGATAACCCCGGCCGAGCAGACTCTTTTTCAGATAATAGCACTACGACTTGCCGGGGTTCTTGAAGTCGCAAACACCCTGGACCGGCTGAAACCCCCGTCCATGGTAAAGCACGAGACGAGGAGCTACCAGGGAAAAGGAGTTTCTGAAGGGGTGGCTGTGGGCAAGGCGGTTACATTCCGCGGGCTTTTCCGCCAGATGTCCACTATGGAGATGACGGCCCGTACTCCAGGAATCGAGAAGAGAAGAGTTAGAAATTCTATAAAGAATATATCGCAAGACCTTAAGAAGACTATTAAAAAAATGGATTCTGAAGGGAAGCTCTCGAAAAACGAAGTGGATATTTTCCGTTCGCATCTGATGATAGTGGATAGCCGCGACATGGAGAAAGGGACTGGCGAACTCATAGATGAAAAGAGGGTTCCGGCCGAGGCTGCGGTGGTTGAGTATCTCGAAACCCAGGCATCACGTTTTGAATCCTTGCCGGATTCTTATATGAGGGAGAGGGCCTACGATTTCAGAGATATAGGTGAGAGAATGCTCCGGGATCTTACCAGTTCAAAGGACGAGAATATTTCCGCTTCCGCCGACGGAGAGCCCTTGATACTTGTGGCAAGAGAGATAGGCGTTTCTTTTGTCACGGCTGCTGAAGGGGAGGTGGGGGGAATAGTCCTTGAAAAAGGCGGAGAGACCTCGCACGCGGTCATAATAGCGAAATCGCTTGGGATTCCGGTAGTTGTCGGCATAGACAACATCGTGAATCTGATACATCCCGGGGAGGATATGATAGTTGACGGGAGAAGCGGTTTCATTTTCACAAACCCCGACCAGGTGCTTAAGGATGAGTATCTGTCCATGCACCAAAAAGCCGTTGAACTCCGCAGCTTCATAGAGACTGAAGCCGAAAAAAGTACCAGCACCGGTCTTGACGTCAAAATAACGGCGAATGTCGGAATTCCGGCCGATGCCGAGGTGGCCAAGCGTTACGGCATTAAGAGAGCGGGACTTTTCAGAACGGAGTTTGCCTTCGCGCGGTTTAAGAAGTGGCCCAGTGTAAGGTCCCAGCTAAAGATATACAAGGAGATCTCAGCTAATTTTGAGGATGGAGTGACCATTAGGACCCTGGACGTGGGTTCTGACAAGATACTTTCCTATCTCAACATGCCCAAAGAAGAGAACCCCCTTCTTGGCCTTCGCTCGATCCGCTTTTCAATGGAGTATCTTGATCTTTTCAGGGATCAGGTGAAATCCATTTTGCTCGCGGCGAAGAAAGGGGGGAATTTCAAGATTCTTCTGCCTATGGTATCAAATGTCTGGGAGGTTGAGACCGCGGCGCAGATAATTGAGGAACTGTCTGCCGAAGTCAGTCTTCACCGACATGATATACCGAAGCTTGGAATAATGATGGAAGTTCCGGCGCTTGTGTATCAGTTCGGTGATTACGCGGACTTAATAGATTTTGTTTCCATTGGAACAAACGACCTCATACAGTACCTGCTTGCGGTGGATAGAAATTCAAACGCGGTTGGACATCTTTACTCGGCTTTTCATCCTTCCGTGGTGAGAATGCTGGATTTTACAAGAGAGCAGGTTCTCTCAAGCGGAAAGGAGCTTTCAATATGTGGAGAAATAGCGGGAGTTCCTTCCGGTACACTCCTTATATTGGCTCTTGGTTACCGTCATCTGAGCGTTTCTCCGCTTCGGTTTCCTTATGTGAAATTTCTTTCGGACAGGCTTTCTGAGCGGATGCTTGAGGAAATAAGGTCCGACCTGTTGCTGCTCTCAAAGGAGTCCGACATAGAGAGATACTTAAAGGATGTCCTTAACTCCATAAACCCGATGTTGCTCGAAGTAGAGTAGCCATGATCAAAAGATCTATCCTTATTCCGCTGGTGCTTTTTATTCTCACGGCGGCCACGACTTTTCTTTCCGGCTACATGATAAGCGGGACTTATACGGGGGGCGTTCTTTTCTCGCTTTCTCTGGTCGCCATTCTTGGAGCCCATGAAATGGGTCATTACTTTTACGGCAGGAAATACGGCGTTTCCATAACTCTTCCCTGGTTTATTCCTGCTCCTCCCTTCCTCTCCCCCATAGGGACGTTCGGGGCGTTTATAAGGATAAAGTCTCGGATACGCGGCCGAAGGGAACTTTTCGACATAGGGATCGCTGGTCCCATAGCCGGGGTGATAGTAGCTCTTCCGGTCCTGTTTGTCGGGCTGCTTTTCTCGGAAGTGGTCGCTTTGGATTCTGAGAGGATCTCTGAGATGCAGGCGGCCATGTCTCTTGGCAATTCTCTCGTATTTGCCCTTTTCTCAAAAATGGCTATCGGGGAAGTCGCCCAGGGATACGAAATTCTGCTGCACCCCGTTGCATTTGCGGGGTGGATAGGCCTTTTCGTAACCGTCTTGAATCTCATGCCCGCTGGGCAGCTTGACGGAGGGCATCTTGTATACTGCGTCTTCCCGGCGGAGTGGCATAAAGCTATATCGGCTGCTACGGTTATTTTCCTTGCAATAATGGGAGTGGGAACGGTACCTCTGATGGACTTTGCGGATTATCTGGGCTTGTGGGTGCTTGGCATTCTTCCTGAGTGGCTTATGTTTGAGGGTTGGGTCGGCTGGCTTTTCTGGGCGATACTGCTTTTAGTGCTCGGCACATCCCATCCGCCGACCATATCGAGTGATGCCGAGATCGGTGCCGGAAGAAAAGCGCTTGCTTTTCTCTCACTGCTTATTTTTATTTCCTGTTTTACCCCTGTTCCCATCAGTATCGTGGAGTTCGGTTAGGTCGTTTTGCGTTTAGTTAAAGAATCTGTTACAATCACCCTGATAGGTTGGATTGACTCTTAGGGTGTTGGAGTGAAAAAGAGGGTGGTTCACATACGGGAATCCAATCCGACCGACAACTTGATTTAAACAACTTCACTACTACGAGGAGATTCACAAATGTCGAAGAATACTTTGTCTGTAAAGGATAACAGGACAGGTAAAACATACGAACTTGCTATAGACAACGACACCATAAGGGCCACTGACCTTCGCCAGATAAGGGTTAAGGACGAAGATTTTGGCATGATGAGTTACGACCCGGCTTTCGGGAATACGGCTTCGTGCAAAAGCAAGGTTACCTTCATTGACGGAGAAAAGGGGATCCTGAGATACAGGGGGTACCCGATAGAAGAGCTGGCGAAAAAAAGTAACTTCCTCGAAGTTGCCTATCTCCTTATTCACGGTGAGCTGCCTAACAAATCGCAATATGACAGCTGGGTTCACGACATAACGCATCACACCTACGTGCATGAAAACATAAGGAAGCTCATGGATGGATTCCGCTACGACGCGCACCCGATGGGCATGCTTCTTGCGACCGTCGGAGCCCTCTCGACCTTCTATCCGGATGCAAAAGACATATTTGATACCGACGTGCAGAAACTTGAGATGAGAAGGCTTATAGCGAAGACGCCGACCATAGCTGGATTTTCCTACAGGCATATCATGGGTCTTCCCTACGTCTATCCCGACAACGAACTCAGCTACGCCGGGAATTTCCTTTCAATGATGTTCAAGATGACCGAGACCAAGTATGAGCCGAATCCGGCGATAGAAAAGGCTATAGATGTTCTTTTCATCCTCCATGCCGACCACGAACAGAACTGCAGCGCAAGCGCGATGAGAAACGTCGCAAGCTCTCATCCGGATCCTTACTCCGCGGCCGCCGCGGCGATTGCCGCCCTGTACGGTCCTCTTCACGGTGGAGCGAACGAGGCGGTGCTTGAGATGCTTGCCGACATAGGTTCAATTGACAAGATCCCTCAGTATATAGAAAGGGCCAAGAAAGGAGAATTCAGGCTCATGGGCTTCGGACACAGGGTGTACAAGGCTTATGACCCGAGAGCGGCGATAATAAAGGACATAGCCCACGATGTGTTTGAAGTTACCGGGAAAAATCCGCTGCTTGACATAGCGCTTGAGCTTGAGAGAATCGCCCTTGAAGACGACTATTTCGTAAGAAGAAGGCTTTATCCGAACGTTGATTTCTACTCCGGACTCATATACCAGAGCATAGGTCTTCCCACGAGCATGTTTACTGTTCTTTTCGCCATAGCGAGAATGGCAGGATGGCTTGCCCAGTGGCTTGAGATGCTGAACGACCCCGAAACCAGAATCGCGAGGCCCAGGCAGGTTTACCTAGGGGAAGATAACAGAAAATACGTGGCGATGAGCAGAAGGCGCAAGAAGTAATTCTGTTGGCGCAAATAACGGTTGAGAAAAAAACGGGGAAAGGGGGTGGAGAGACGCTCAGCTTGCCGAGAAGTGCTTTCCTATTATCGTGTTATAATAGTAGTCGATTGTGTGCTCGGTGTTGGTTGTCAGGATTGAGATGGCTTCGTCGCGGCCTCTCTCCGACAGAATAAATGCTTTACCGCCGCCCTCGTGCGCCGCTCTTTCCTCAAGCATTTCCAGAAAAGAGTCTTTGAAAGTCTCTCTTTCATCCCGAAGGGCCGTTTCGAGCAGGGTTTCGTCCTGAAGATCGTATTTTTTCTTTTTTATCTCTTCACGAAGCACTAGAGAGAACTTTTCAAGATCAAGTTCGGGGAAATTTTCCTTAGCGATTTCCTCGAATACGCGGAGCAGCTCTTCCATCATTGTTGCTGATTACCTTGATACTGGTTTGAGGGGCTGAATTTCCCTATCTTCCTGAGCAGGCATGAAACCAGATCTATTGTGTGGGCGATATCGCTTTTATAGGCGATGGAACTCGGGCTGTGAAGATACCTTGTCGGAACCGACAGGACGGCTGCCCTGGTTCCCTTTCCCGTGACCTGCATGGCGGTTGCGTTTGTGCTCCCAGCCTTTTTTACAGTTATCTGGTAAGGGATCTTGTTTTTCTCCGCGAGTTCCTTTATAAAAAAGCTAAATGGCCTGTGTGCCACCAGGAACCTGTCTGAGAGTCTAATTTCGGGTCCCTTGCCGATATTGGCAAAGGATTTGCTTTCCGAGACCCCCGGTATGTCCATTGCCACGGTGCCTTCAAGAGCGACGGCGAAATCCGGTTCGTAAACCGGTGTTATAACCCGCGCTCCGCGAAGCCCTACTTCTTCCTGAACGGTAAAGGTGACTATGAGGTTGCAGCCCGGATTCGGAGTTTTCCTGAGAGCCTCGATTATGACGAAAAGACCCATCCTGTCGTCAAGAGCCTTTGAGATCACGGAATCTCCGGTTTCATCAAGGGAAGTGTCAAACGACACCATGTCCCCTATTTCTACGAGACCGGCGACTTTTTCAGGGCTGAGCCCAAGATCGACCGCGCAGTCCTCAATTTCAGGAACCTCCTTGGCGCCTCCACTGCTTCTGGTCACGTGTGGCGGAACCGCTGCCACCACTCCTTTTAGAGGTTCTTTTCCCCAAACCACCAGACGCTGCCCGTAAAAAACCCGGGCGTCCATTCCCCCAAGCGGGGTTACCCTCAAAAACCCTCTGTTATCTATATGGTGTACCATGAATCCCACTTCGTCCATGTGAGCGTCAAGAACAAAAGTGGGACCGTCTCCCGGGATACGGGCGATTATGTTTCCGAGAACATCTTCGGTGATGTCTTCTGAGAATTTTTTTATTTCCTCAAGCAGAATCGACTTAACTAGGCCCTCGTCCCCGGGCATTCCTGGAGTGTCGCAGAGCTTCTTTAAGAGTTTTATGTCCATAACGGGCTGATTATAACCAGTACCATTCTAAAGCTTAAATCGAGCGAAACAAACAAAATCGAATTTA
>JAPPAR010000020.1 GCA_026705445.1 Candidatus Dadabacteria bacterium | reverse complement strand
CATGGCTGCTGACCCTAAAAACCCTTCCATATCCCTATGCGGTGAGAAATGCGGGCTAAACACCCAGGAAGTAATTTGCCAACCTTTTCCTTCTCCACACGCAATCGCCGTCCACCAACCGACCCCGTAAACGCCATGTTGTCTTTAGCCTACGCATTGCTTACAAGGACTTTCACTACAATAATTTCGGCAGTCGGATTAGACCCTTATATGGGCTTCTACCACCGTCCCAGACACGGTCGCCCAGCATTAGCTCTTGACTTGATGGAACCGTTTCGACCCATCGTAGCTGATTCCTGCGTAATACAGGCCATAAACAACGGAGAAGTTAAACCGAAAGATTTCATTTTCAACGGACCAGCCTGCTCGCTGAAAGCTGGCGGCCGCAGGGCGCTTATTTCGGCTTTCGAACGTCGCATGGATCAGGAAACCACCCATCCGCTTTTCGGTTATCAGGTTTCCATGCGACGGCTAATAAATGTTCAGGCGCGATTAATGGCTAGGCACTTACAAGGTGAAATTCCCGTTTACCCTAACTATCTACCCCGCTAACAATGGCAAAGCAAAAGCTTTACATAGTTACTTACGACATCTCAGAACCTAAGCGGTGGAGAAAAGTGTTCAAGCTGATGAAAGGGTACGGCTATTGGTTACAGTTATCGGTATTTCAATGCAGACTAACTTCTAAACGCCATGCGCAAATGTGCGCACGCTTGGAAGAATTAATACATTCAACTGAAGACCATGTGCTGATCCTTGATCTAGGTGACGCTGATCAAGTCAATCCTAATGTCGAAAGTTTGGGAAAAAACTATAAAATGCCGACAAGAGAGGCTATAATCATATAGGTATGATTCATGGTAAGGGAAGAGTGCCGGACCTGTCACGAGAGCTTCAATGGAAAAATAATAATGGGGAGCACTCGCATCTCAGTTTTTCCTTATATTCGAGGGAGATATACAACACCACAGCAAATCTTTTTCGGGAAGTTTTAGCTCTTATAATCAAACGGATAGCAGCACTCGCAGTAAATAAGAATAATTTAATCTCCGTAGCAAGTTATGAAGGGGGCTGTTTTCCGAGGCAACTTTGCCTCGGCCTCATTGAAGCGAGTCCGAACCTTCTCGTCGTTTTGAGTCTCTGACATGGTTTTCCGAGGCAACTTTGCCTCGGCCTCATTGAAGCGAGTCCGAACCTTCTCGTCGTTTTGAGTCTCTGACATGGTTTTCCGAGGCAACTTTGCCTCGGCCTCATTGAAGCGAGTCCGAACCTTCTCGTCGTTTTGAGTCTCTGACATGGTTTTCCGAGGCAACTTTGCCTCGGCCTCATTGAAGCAAAGTTAACCCGGACAGTTACCTTGACCGTGGTATCCCGTTTTCCGAGGCAACTTTGCCTCGGCCTCATTGAAGCATTTTGGTGTCGGTACGAGTCGCTCGCTGTAGCTGTGTTTTCCGAGGCAACTTTGCCTCGGCCTCATTGAAGCGCAACGTGGAAATCCATGTTTTCCAACCTCGGATCGGGTTTTCCGAGGCAACTTTGCCTCGGCCTCATTGAAGCGGCGATTGTGCCAAACGTTGTCTGGAGCTCGGTATGGTTTTCCGAGGCAACTTTGCCTCGGCCTCATTGAAGCCAGGAATACGCGGAGGACATGTCCGCGGTGTTCGAGGGTTTTCCGAGGCAACTTTGCCTCGGCCTCATTGAAGCTGTCGCTGGTACGCTTTTGTCTCGTCGTGATAAGCAAGTTTTCCGAGGCAACTTTGCCTCGGCCTCATTGAAGCATGTTACAGTCTCGAAGAACACATCTTCCGCGTTATCGTTTTCCGAGGCAACTTTGCCTCGGCCTCATTGAAGCGTAAAGCAGGGCTCGCATTCCCTCGTGATCTTCCTCGTTTTCCGAGGCAACTTTGCCTCGGCCTCATTGAAGTTAGGTAATGATAGGTGGTTTCGTGGCGGTCCTGGCATTTCAATGGAAAGTTTCTCAGGACATAGGTCTGCTTCGAGAAAGAATGGCGAAGCTTGAGGGGATGATGGAAGTTCTTATGAAGACTTTTGTAGAGACTCGGCAGAACGGGTAATAGCTCCCTCCGTTTGACTTCACTCTCCCTTCCTGTAGACTTTTCGTTAAGGTGTGCGGCAAAATCTCCGTGCTCAATGCTGAGGAACCTCTGGGTCCAATAGGTTCCGTAGAGGGAGAAGGAGCCCCTCTCGCACATCCGGAGGCGACCAGGCGACGTCTCATCTTTTCTGCTTTCTCAACACCTTTCCTTCTGCCTTTTTTGCTTTCAGGAAATCTTCCTTTCCCTCCGTTTTCTTGAAAAACGTCTTCACCTGCAACCCGGTTTTCGTCGGCACGTGCGGGAAGACGTAAAGAACCTCGCCCACCTCGAGGAAAAATTCGCGCTTGAGGGGGTTTTTTTTGGGCTGTATAACCATTCCGTCGTCCACCGCTTCCTGCGCCCGGAGCATATCCTCTATCGTAATGTCGCTATGCTTGCCCGTGATTTTCCTCATGACCCCATGTCTCATTCTGACTGCCTGGAATTTTGCCTGCCCAGTGAGTCTTTTTGTTTCGGCGTTGAGTACCGCGACTGGAAACTTCTCGTTTTTTCCGCGAATTCTCTCCTTTTCAACGAACCTCTTGAGCACCGGTCCCGTAACCGCATCCTCAACATATTTGCGTGCGATATCGTAATCGTACTCTTCAAGGTCCGGCTGAAACATGGGCACCAAGTCACGGGCCATCCTGCTGTCAGACCAGCAGAGAAACAATCACCCGAGAATCACCCGAGAATCACTCTCAAGCAATACCAGAATATTCAGAAGAACATCGACTCCGCCGACCCTATGTGTCTGCCGGATAACCGAACCGGGTATTTGACGACGGAAAAGGGAGAGCAGCGTTTCACGGTCATAAAGACCACGCGGGACAAAAGAGAACTGTACCTTCTCTCGACGTATACGGTGAATGACCGGGCGGCCAGAAGCATCAAAAAGAAGAAGATAAAATGAGGCGTCGCCTGGTCGCCTCAGGGATACGCGAGGAGGGCTGCTTCCACCTCCTACGGAACTTTTGGGGTCCAGGATTCCCCTCAACAATCGTAAGCAGAATTTGCCGCATATCCTTGACAAAGAATCTACAGCAAAAGAGAGTGAAGTCAAACAAAAAGCCCTCGATTGCAAGGGCTTGGTTCTAAGATAGATTAGGAACTATTATTGATAGCTAGACATCTTGCTATCAACAACCAACTGACTGAAAAATACCCGCTATTCTCAACATTATCCTATCGTAAATGGGTTCAGAATATCATTTTGCTTCCGGCGGCACAAGTGTTTTAAGAAGGTCAATTAGCTGAGGAATATCATTCTTTACAATATCCCATACAACTTCCAAGCTTATCTGGAAATAGCCATGCGCTAGACGATTTCGAGTGCCTATAATATTTTGCCATGGAACTTTAGGATTCTTCCGCTTGGTTTTCTCCTCAACATGAGTTGCGGCCTCCCCGATGATTTCAATGCACTTGAAGACGGCATTCTGACGTAACCGGTCTTGGGCAAACTGCTGAAAGGTTAAACTGGATGAAAATTCCAAAGCGTCTTGAGCGGCCAGTAGCATGTCAAGCAAATAAGCGGCTTCATCGCGCTTCATAAAAAACCTCAGCGGATTTTAGAATGGCTTCACGCCGGATATAGTTTCGGCTGCGCTCAACATCGGGTCGAAAGACTAAATCGACCTCCCTCCCTAGAATGTCGCCCAATTCCCTCTCCATGCGTAATATATTGGAAATACTGTGACTAATTCCGGGATGTGGGTTTACAAGCACATCTATGTCGCTTTCTGAACTAAAGTCATCCCGCAAGACAGAACCGAAAAACGCAAGCTCTGCAATATTCCAGCGCTCGCAAAAAGCGACGGTTTCTTTTTTCGGTATTGAAATACGTATTCCCATCTTCAAACCTCTGAACTATATCAATATTATTCCTCTAAGTAATTATATCAACAACCAAAAACTGCTTAAGTCTTTTAGTTCACTCTATTTGCACTGGTCCTCCAATCTGTACTTAACACGTCAGAAAATCCCGCCTATGGATCTTTCAAGACCTGCCTGAAGATGTGGTTTTGCCTCTTCAAAGTCAAGATTAGCCTTGTTGGCAACGCTCACAATCCTGGTCCTGTAGATTTTCCACTTCACGTCATCAGTATGTGAAGTCTGCTTGGTCCGCGTCGCGGTACCCTGTGACGCATCGGTATCTTCAGTCCGATAAACAAGTTCTCCCTTCTGAACACGCCCGCTTATTTGAATATCTGTTACCATCGTGAAGAGATCATCCGTTACGAGAGCGTCAAAAAGAAAGCCCGCAACTCCGCCTGCAATAGCGCCCGCAACGGTGCCCTTGTTGATCTCGTCAATATCCCCGCCTATGGCGCCTCCTATAACTCCGCCGATAACCGCCCCCTCAACCACGCCTTGGTAACCTTCTCCGAACATGGCGTTTGTCTCTTCAAGATCAGATCTACCGACCTTAAGAATATTGGCCTGGAGAATGAAAGTCGCCTCGGCCGGATCTTCCGTGATCCTGTAACCGTTAGAAGCTATCCTGCCCTTGATTCCGTATTCAATTCCGGACAGTTCCTTGTCGGTCGTATTCTTTATGTCGACGTAAACAACCCTCTCCTTGGGCGACACCGGCTCAAGAAAAATCGTCTCCGACATCTTGGTCTCAACCCTGAGCTCTCTTTTCTCGATAAGGGTCCTGGTCGCCGCGCAACCGTTCACGATAAAAAGAAGACATATAAATACAGCAAAAAACAGGTTCCTTTTACAGACAAGATATTTTCTCATTCATCAAAACTCCTCGGGATTTTATTGCCGGAGAAAAATTCCCGACCTTCCAGATTAGAATGGTATGTAAAAAAAGGGAAAAAACAAGTAGAAAGAACGCGTGGAAAACCTCCGTACTCACATCTTTATCAGTTAGAAATACAAGACAAAAATCACGCCGTATACTCCTCATTAAGACATCACCGTGACCTTGCCAACGTAAATCAATCTAGTATGATTAGCCAATCCTTCTTTGCCGGGAGAACTGCGTTTTAATGCTTGAACTTATGGGAGAGTGGAAAAGATCGAATTTCTGCGGAGAGCTTGGGAAAAAACACGTTGACCGCTCCGTTACTCTCATGGGCTGGGTACAGTCACGAAGAGACCATGGCGGGGTAATTTTTGTTGATCTGCGCGACAAGGAAGGGCTTTGCCAGATTGTTTTTAACCCGCAGCACGACCCGAAGATCCATAAGACCGCTGAACAGCTGCGGGATGAATGGGTAATCGCGGTAAAAGGAACTGTAACCCCCCGGACCGAGGAAACTGTGAACCCGAGCCTCAAAACCGGCGAGATCGAGGTGGTAGCCGAGCAGGTAAGAATTCTTAACACGTCAAAGGTAATACCGTTTCTCATAGAGAACGAAGTGAACGCCGATGAGCTTCTCAGGCTTAAGTACCGCTACCTCGACCTCAGAAGACCCCCAATGCGGGACAACATAATCTTTCGCCACAAAGTCGCCGCCGCGGTGCGAAGTTACCTCAACGAAAACGGGTTTCTCGAGATCGAAACCCCCTATTTCACGAAATCGACGCCTGAAGGGGCAAGAGACTTTCTCGTTCCGAGCCGGCTTAACGAAGGTCAGTTCTACGCGCTTCCTCAGTCGCCCCAGACATTGAAACAGACCCTTATGATCTCGGGTTTTGACAGATACTACCAGATAGTTAAATGCTTCAGGGATGAGGACTTAAGAGCGGACCGCCAGCCCGAATTCACCCAGATAGACATGGAGATGTCGTTTGTCTCAGAAGACGACGTGATCTCAATCGTCGAAGGCATGATAAAAACAGTTCTTCGGGAAACAAAAGGAATTGACGTAAGCATTCCTTTTTCTAGAATGCCTTACGAAGAAGCCATGGAGAGGTACGGGACCGACTGCCCCGATACGAGGTTCGGCCTTGAATTAAAGGACATTTCATCCATATTCCGTGACTCGCAGTTCAAAGTCTTTCGCGGAGCCCTTGAGAAGGGCGGAGCGATAAAGGCCCTTAACCTCAAAGGAGGAGCCGAGAAGCTTACAAGAAAGGAAATAGACGATCTTACCGAGTACGCAATCTCGCTCGGAGCAAAAGGGCTTGCGTGGATAAGGGTCGGCGAGGACGGGTGGAACTCTCCCATAGTCAAGTTTCTAAGTGAAGGGGAGCGCGAGCTTCTGGCCGAGACCCTTTCGATGGAGAAAGGAGACATAGTGTTTTTCGGTGCCGACTCGGTTGATATGGTAAACCAGGTGATGTCAAACGTAAGGCTCAGTCTCGGTCGGACCCTCTCTCTCATTGACGAAGAAAAACTTGAATTTCTCTGGGTAGTGGATTTTCCGCTTCTTAAGTACAGCCCCAGAGACAAAAGATACGTCGCCGTCCACCACCCTTTTACCGCCCCCAAAGATGAGGACGTGGAGAAAATTGAGGATTCCCCGGACGATGCGGCTTCAAAATCTTACGACATAGTCTTAAACGGAGTGGAGATAGGCGGGGGAAGCATAAGGATTCACAGAAAAGACATACAGCAGAAAATATTTGACGCTATAGGAATCGGAGAGGATGAGGCAAGGGAAAAATTCGGTTTTCTCCTTGAGGCTCTTGAATTCGGAGCCCCTCCGCACGGAGGGATAGCGCTCGGTCTTGACAGGCTTTTGATGCTTCTCTCGGGCGGAGAATCGATAAGAGACGTAATAGCTTTTCCAAAAACGCAGAAGGGATCCTGTCCTCTGACGGAAGCTCCCTCGGAGGTCTCTCCAGAACAGCTCCTTGAAACCGGAATAAACACTATCGCAAAAAAATCAGAAGACTGACCTTCCCAGAGCCCTTTTCATACGCCACCTAGGACTGTTACCGCATCATTTTAACGAGAGCAAAAAATCCTTGTTTGCTTTATATTTTATGCTATGATTCTATGCGGTTACCGTTAGAGCAGGCGGAATTGTGAATAGCGTGGATCAGGCTTTCAGTCAGTTGAAATCCTCATATCTGCGTAATTCCCAGGAAGGTGCATGGACATCTGGAAAAACTTTCACGGGCTCAACTCAGGTTACGTAATGGATCTCTACGAACGTTACGTAAGAGACTCCTCTTCAGTAGATCCCGCCACGAAAACCATCTTTAAGGGATGGAAACCCGATAGCAAATACTCGTCTCTCAGGGTCGAGATAGAACCCGAGATCGAGAAGAACGGTTTCAAGCAGTCATCCGTAAGAGATGTAAACAAGGCCGTTGCGATCGCCAATATGGCTCAGGCAATCAGGAGGCACGGTCACCTGGCAAGCAGAATAGACCCCCTCGGGGGTCCAGTTCACGGAGACCTCACCCTGCACGCCGAAACCTTCGGACTTGACGAGGAGGAACTAAGAGACTTTCCCTCGACACTTGTAGGATGGCCTCTTTCGCAGAACTCACTTGACGCCCTTGACGGAATAAGAAAGCTGAGAAAAATCTACTCTTCCACCACGGGGTATAACTATGACCACATCTACGAAGCTGAAGAGAGAAGGTGGATGAGAGGCGCCATAGAGTCGGGTGTTTACCGCCCTCCCCTAAATCCCGTTAACGAAGTGGAACTTCTCGATACCCTCACCAAAGTGGAGGTATTCGAAAACTTCCTCCACAGCATCTTTCCCGGGAAATTCAGGTTCTCAATAGAAGGCGTCGACATGCTGGTGCCGATGCTGAATGAACTAATACTCCTCGCCATCAAAGCCGACATACACCAGATAATTCTCGGAATGGCCCATCGCGGAAGGCTGAACGTGATGCACCACGTGATGGAGAAAAACTACAAGTACACGCTGCTTAAGTTCAAGGACCCTGTTCTGGTAAGGGACTTCGCCGACGACATGGGATGGACCGGGGACGTAAAGTACCACGAGGCCGTAAAACGCGATATCCCGACGGGAGGCATGCTTGATCGCAACATGAGGATCACCATGGTTCCCAATCCCAGCCACTTGGAATCGGTAAATCCCGTAGTGCAGGGAATGTCGAGGGCATGCGGGATAAGCGATGATGTGCCTGGTTCTCCGCAATTCGACCCCTCAACGGTAATCCCGGTACAGATTCATGGAGATTCGGCATTCATGGGACAGGGGATAAACGCGGAAACGCTTAATCTCTCATCCCTTCCGGGCTACCGCGCCGGCGGAACCATACACATAATCACCAACAACCAGCTGGGCTACACCACGCTTCCCTGCGACAGCAGAAGCACTCTTTACGCAAGCGATCTCGCAAAGGGATTCGAAATACCGATTGTCCACGTAAATGCGGATGACCCGGTCGCCTGCATAGAGTCAATACGCCTGGCCTTCGGCTACACATCGAGATTCGAAAAACATTTCCTCATAGACCTTGTCGGCTACAGAAGGTACGGACACAACGAGGCGGACGAACCGGGATTCACTCAGCCCATGATATACAAAAAGATAGACAGTCATCCCCGGGTGATGGACATCTGGGCAAAGAAACTGATAGAAAAAGGCACCGTCTCGGAAAAGCAGGTAGAACAGCTACAGGAAGAATATATCAAGAAGATTGCCGAGGAATTCGAATCGATTTCCCCTGACGACTCCCCCGAGGAATCAACGGCGCCCTCCCCAGAACGCGAGATAGCGAAAAGAACGGTTACCAAGGTTCCCGACGAAACCCTGCGCGGACTAAACGACTCCCTTCTCTCGGTTCCCGAAGGATTCACGGTAAATTCGAAAATCGCCAGAATACGCGACAGAAGAAAAAACACTCTCGACGACCCGAAAGAAAAGACAATTGACTGGGCCATGGCGGAAGAACTAGCCTACGCTTCCATAATCGCACAAGGCATTCCCATCAGGATAACCGGACAGGATTGCGAGAGGGGTACTTTCAGCCATCGTCACGCAGTGCTCCACGACTCTGAGAACGGCGCAATTCATACTCCTCTGGAGAGGATCCCGCAGGCAAAAGCTGCATTCGAGATAAAAAACAGCCCGCTCAGCGAAAACGCCTGCCTGGGTTTTGAGTACGGATACTGTATCGAGAGAACAAACTGCCTTGTAATATGGGAAGCCCAGTACGGAGATTTCATAAACGGGGCTCAGACCATAGTGGACGAGTATCTTGTATCGGCAAGGGCGAAATGGGGACAGACCCCTTCCCTGGTTCTCCTGCTCCCTCACGCTTATGAAGGACAGGGCCCTGACCACTCGAGCGGGAGGCTTGAAAGATTCCTCATGTCGGCCGCCGAATACAATATAAGGATAGTAAACTGCACCACTTCAGCGCAGTTTTTCCACGTACTTCGCCGCCAGGCCCTGCTGCTTGAAAAAGATCCCCTTCCCCTGATCGTCATGACGCCCAAGGGACTTCTACGAAGCCCGATGATAAACTCGTCCCTTAAGGATCTATCCGAGGGAAAATGGCTTCCCGTAATCGACGATCCGATGACCACCAGACAGACGAAAAAAGTAAGAAGGCTGATATTCTGCAGCGGCAAGGTATACGTTGACCTCATCTCAAGTGAACTCAGAGCCAAATCGCCTGATGTTGCCATAGCCAGAATCGAGCAGCTTTACCCGAGACCCAAGGAAGAGGTAAGCGCCGTTTTGGAGAGGTATGGTAAACTTGAAGAGGTGGTCTGGGTACAGGAAGAACCTCAGAACGCGGGAGCCTGGAAATACATGCTGCCTTTTTTCAAAAGAAAAATCATCAAGAAACGGTTTCCACTCAGCTATATAGGAAGAAAGCGCTACTCAAGCCCGTCCGAAGGACTTTCCTCCATGCACAAATACAATCAGGGGTTGCTTATAAAGCAGGCGTTCAGCATAGACAAAGTAGTGGAAGGAAATGAGGAAAGCGGGATAACCTGGCACAGAAATATCTGAGACAAAGGCGCAAGCGAGGGAGAAAATGGCCAAGAACATCGTCGTTCCCCACTTGGGGGATTCCGTAATAGAAGCAACAATAATCAAGTGGACCAAGCAACAGGGAGACACGGTAAGACTCGGGGAAACCGTTGTTGAGCTTGAGACCGAGAAAGCTAACTTCGAAGTCGCCGCCGAAGCAACGGGAATCTTGGCGTCAATAGCGAAAAAAGCAGATGAGGATGTCGAAGTAGGAGACATCCTAGGAACCATTGAAGTATCCGAAAGCAAAAAGGATACAAGAAGCGGTGCAGAAGAATCTCCTAAGAAAACTGAAGCCTCACCCCAACCACCAACCGAAGGAACTCCCCAAGAAAAGCAGCCTGAAGAAGAACCCGAGACCAGAGTGACTCCCGTCGCGAGAAATATCGCCGAGCAGAACGAAGTCGACCTCTCCCAGATCGTACCCGAGGGAAACAGAATCACGAAAGAAGATGTGGAAAGGCACCTTGAGTCACAGAGAACCGGAGGGGAAATCCCGCAAGAAGCCCCCCCGGAGGAGGAAATTTCCGAAACCCCGGTATCGCCGGATATTTTCCCGTCCCTCTCACAGCTTACCGCAAACAGGGAGAGGAGAATGAAAATGTCGAGACGTCGCAGGACCATAGCAAGACGTCTCGTGGAAGCTCAGCAGACAGCCGCCATACTTTCCACTTTTAATGAAATCGACATGTCTAACGTAATGGAGCTTCGATCGAGAAAAAAAGACGCTTTCCGGGAAAAATACGGAGTGAGTCTCGGTTTTTCCTCCTTTTTCATAAAAGCCTCTATTGGAGCGCTCAGGCTGTTTCCTGAGATAAATGCCGAGATCCAGGAAGATGAAATAGTCTATAAGGATTACTATGACATCGGAATAGCCGTAGGGGCCGAGGGAGGACTTGTCGTTCCCGTCATAAGGGAGGCTGACAGAAAAACCTTCGCACAGATAGAAAAAGAAGTCAGGGAACTTGCCGAAAAGGCAAACACAAACACACTTTCACTCGATGAAATCTTCGGCGGGACTTTCACCATAACAAACGGAGGAGTGTACGGTTCGCTGATGAGCACCCCAATACTGAATCCGCCCCAAGTCGCGATACTTGGACTTCACAAGATAGAGGAAAGGCCCGTGGCGGTTAACGGAGACATAGTGATAAAACCGATGATGTACACGGCACTCAGCTACGACCACAGGATAGTTGATGGAAAGGAAGCCGTGCAGTTCCTCGTAAAGGTAAAGGAACTGATTGAAGATCCTGAAACTCTTCTTATCGAAGGTTAAGCCCTAAGATCGAATTAACAACCGCTCAATGCTATGAACTAGTATCCAGTTCAAGCATTTCGCCCCATTTCTCCGTTACATGCGCAAAGAGTTTTTCGTATTCCGCGTAATTATCCACCCTGTCCATCAGTTGGCGGGCACAGTCTCTTGATTCGTTAAGCAACGCGGAATCTCTTATAAGATTGGCAAAACTGAAACCGGGAACTCCAGACTGCTTCGTGCCCATGAATTCTCCAGGGCCCCTGTTGGCAAGATCAAACTCAGAGATTCTGAACCCATCTGAGGTCTCGCCCATTATTTTAAGCCTTTCTCCCGACTCCTCTCCCGATATGAACGAATATACTATATAGCAGGTTGATTCATGTTCTCCCCTCCCCACTCTTCCCCTCATCTGGTGAAGTTGTGAGAGCCCGAAACGCTCCGCGTTTTCTATAACCATTACTGTGGCGTTGGGAACATCGACTCCCACCTCTATCACAGTCGTGGAGACAAGAATATCACATCGCTTCGCAAGAAAATCATCCATCACCACGTCCCTTTCATCGCTTTTCATCCTGCCGTGGAGAAGAGAGACACGAAACTCAGAGAATTCCCTGCGCAGTTCCTCGACCATTCTGGTTACGTGTCTTACGCGTTTGAAATCCTGATTCTCGGATTCCTCTATAAAGGGATAGACGAAATACGCCTGGCGTCCCTCTTCAAGCTTTTTTCTTATCTGGGTGTAAAACCATGTTCGATTTTTCTGCGTATCCCCGAGAACAAAGGTCTCCACCTTTTTTCTTGAAGGAGGAAGTTCGTCAATCACTGAAACTTCAAGATCTCCGTACACGGTGATGGCCAGGGTTCTCGGAATCGGAGTAGCCGTCATAACAAGAACGTCGGGCACCATCGCTTTCTGTACCAGCTTGGCCCTCTGAATAACTCCGAACCTGTGCTGCTCATCTATTACCACGAATCCGAGAGCCTTAAAATCCACCGCTTCTGAGATCAGAGCGTGGGTTCCGACCACGATATCAGCCTGCCCGGTCTTTATCTCTTCGTGGACGCGGGATTTTTCCGCCTTCGAAAGCGCACTTTTAAGAAGAACTACGCTTATTCCCGTGTTCTCGGTCATCTGGCTAATATTTCGAAAATGCTGCTCGGCCAGTATCTCCGTCGGAACCATAAGTGCGGCCTGATAGCCTGACTCAACTGCCCGGAGCATCGAGACAAGAGCGACAAGAGTCTTTCCGCTTCCCACGTCACCCTGAAGAAGCCTGTTCATCGGTTGGGAGGAACCCATATCTGCCCCTATCTCCGAGATAGCCCTTTCCTGAGCATGTGTAAGGCTGAAGGAAAGTGAACGAAGAAGTTTTTCCGAAAGAGAACTGCCAGGACTAAAAGATATGCCCCGACTTTCGTCCACCTTTCGTTTTTTGGAGAAAAGGCCAAGCTGGAGAACGAAAAACTCGAAAAATATAACGGTTCTGTGAGGCCGCGAACTTGCAACCGAACCAAGGTCGTCAAAATCAACTGGAAGTACATCGCCAGGAGGGAAATGCACCTGCTCAAGGGCCTTGGGCAAGTCCATCAGGTCGTGCTTTTCCTGAATATCTTTCGGGATCAGTCCCTTGAAGTCCCGCGCGTAGCTGTCAAGAGCCCCTCTTACCGCCTCTCTCAGTTTCTTCTGAGTAAGACCTTCTGTAAGCGGGTAGACGGGAACAATTCTTCCAAACTGAAGAGGGTTTCCGACATCTTCTTCATCTTCTACTACCTCTATGTCCTGGGCAAGCGGATGAATTATCTGAAGAGCTCTGCCGCCAGGGGCAACCGATACCTTGCCGTGAATTATGAAGCTCAACCCCTTCTTAAAAATCCCCCTCAGGTAGGAAGGATTGTAATTAAACCAAGTGAGCCTGAGCCTGCCGGTCCCATCGTAAATCACCACCTGAAAAAAGCTTCTCTTTCTGTTTCTTATGTCCGCCACGGAGACAACTTCGCCCCGAACAGTGCAGGAATCCCCGGGAACGACCTCCGATATGTCCGCTATTTTCCTGCGGTCGTCATATTTTCTCGGAGAGTAGAAAAGAAGATCAGAGACGGTACGTATGGATTTTTTCGCGAGAAATCCCGCAATCCTCGGTCCGATTCTCTTAAGATTCGTGACGCTTACAGAAAATGGGCTCCCGCCTGGGGGAAGCTTTTTCCTGGAAACGGCTGCTTTCCTGGAGATATCCTTGCGTTCACTTTTTCTAACAAGCTTCATCGTTTCGCGAACGACCGATAGCGCAGAAGATATTCTTTTGGCTTTTTCTGGACGCGTCAGGGTTTTGAAGTCAGAGAAAGAATTCCTCAGTGACGCTACAGGAGTTTTTACTTCCTCGGGAAACTTCCCCGTAAGAAGTTTCGTCGAGATTTTCCTTATGTCCTCTCCAAGTTCGGGAACCTTGTCAAGATTTGAAAAATTATTCCTTGAGGCAAAAAGAAGTGGAGTTTGCAGAGAACGCAGGATTTTTTCCAGCTCGCCCCGCATAATGAATCAGACTTCTTCCGCTTTAGTGGCTTTTCTAACTATATTGCCGTCTTTATCGAGGTTGAGGGTGCTTTTGCACTTTGGATAACCGCTGCAGCCGAGAAAGCGCCCGCGGCGGCTGCGGCGAACAACCATGGGTTTACCGCATTTCTCGCATTTTATATCTTCACGGACCTCGGGAGGTTCTTTCTGCTTTATGACGATCCTGCCGTCCTGCCTCGTGAATTCCTTGGGATTTTTACAATCGGGATACTTTGAACAAGAAAGAAACTGCCCATAGCGCCCTTCTTTTATCACCATGGGAGCCCCGCATTTGTCGCATTCTATATCATCGCAGATCTCGGGGTCGGTTTTCTTGCCCACGACAATCTCTCCATCCTCCGCCCTTGTAAAGTCCTTCGCGTTCTTGCATTCAGGATATCTAGAGCAGGAAAGAAATTGCCCGTAGCGCCCTTCCCTTATAACCATCGAAGCTTCGCACTTGTCGCATTCTATATCGGTCGGAATTTCCAACTTGCGCCCCTCGATTTCCTCCTCGGCTCTGGTCACGCTCTTTGAAAACCCGTCGTAAAAACCCCGTAGGAGTTCAACCCAGTGAACTTCGCCTTCTTCCACCCTGTCAAGATCGCTTTCCATCCGGGCCGTAAACTCCTCGTTCATTATTCCCGGGAAACCCTCCACCAGAAAATCGTTCACGGAGAAACCCAAGGGAGTCGGAACGAACCTTGCCTTCTGCCGTTCGGCGTATCCCCTGTCCTGTATTGTCGAAAGGATGGAAGCATAGGTCGAGGGTCGTCCGATACCTTTTTCCTCAAGCTCTTTCACGAGCGAACTTTCCGAATATCTGGGCGGCGGCTGAGTGAAATGCTGCTTGGGGTCAAGCTTTAAAAGAGAAAGAATATCTTTTTCAGAAAGCTCGGGAAGCCGTTTGTTCTGGTCTCTTTTCGAGTTCTTATCAGTATCGCTGGTTTCTTCTTTTTCAGTTGCCTCCTCGTAGGCGGCTGTAAAACCCGGAAACTTCATCACGTTGCCAGTGGCCCTAAAAACGGCTTCACCCGCTGTGATGTCAACACGAGTCTGGTCGTACACAGCCGGAGACATCTGCGAAGCAATGAACCTTTTCCATATAAGGGAATAAAGCTTGTACTGGTCTTCTGTGAGAAACTTCCTCAGGTCTTCCGGACGCCTTGAGGGAAAAGTGGGCCTTATGCATTCATGGGCGTCCTGCGCGGATTTTTTTACCTTAAAAGTGTTTGGACGCCTTGGCACGTAATCCCCTCCGTAGTTCTCGGATATGAATCCCCTTGCTTCTGCTACGGCGTTATCAGAAGCCCTCACCGAATCGGTCCTCATGTAAGTTATAAGTCCTACGGGCCCCTTACTTCCAAGTTCAACCCCCTCGTAGAGCCCTTGGGCAACCAGCATAGTTTTTTTCACGGAGAAGCGGTATTTCTTCGAGGAATCCTGCTGAAGGGTGCTTGTTATGAAAGGGGGAAGGGGGTTTCTTTTACGTTCTTTCTTTTCGATCTTCCCTATGACAAAATCTTTTCCTGAAAGCGCAGAAACTATTTCTTCTGACTGCTGAGCATTTTCAATCTTGGCTTTTTTCCCCCGGAACATGTGTAGCGAAGCCGTGAAAGCATCCGCATCGGGATCTGCAATCTTCTTAACAAGCGCGTCAAGGGTCCAGTATTCCCGCGGCTTGAAATTCTGAATCTCCCTTTCCCTGTCAACGACGAATCTGAGAGCAACGCTCTGAACCCTTCCGGCGCTCAGTCCCTTTTTAACCTTCTTCCAGAGAACAGGACTCACCTTGTAGCCGACGATTCTGTCAAGAATTCTTCTTGCCTGCTGAGATTCGAAGCGGTCTATGTTAATAGCAAGGGGTCTGCTCATCGATTCCCTTACGCCCGCTTCCGTTATTTCGTGTATAAGAACCCTGTGGACCTTGTCCCAGAGATTAAGGCGGTTTGCGATGTGCCACGCGATCGCTTCCCCTTCCCTGTCCGGGTCGGAGGCAAGATACACTTTTTCCGCGTCCCGCGACGCTTTTTTCAGATTCTCAAGATACTTGGTTTTGCCCTTTATAACGCTATATTTGGGCTTGAAATCGTTTTGGATATCCACCCCGAGACTGCTGCTCGGAAGATCTACAAGATGTCCTGAAGATGCTTCCACGCGGAAATCCCGGCCGAGATACTTCTTTATTGTTCTCGCCTTTGAAGGAGATTCGACTATGACAAGGGATTTAGCCATAAGAATAGTTGTTCCGCAAAATCTATCTAAATCTTATAAAAAACCCACGGAATCTGTCAATACCGATTTAGACCATTCCCCCAAGGCATCCACAGCGTATCAAATTTCTATACTCCGTACAAGGGCCTTATTGGCATTATACCACCTAAGCGAGTTTTCAATACCGGTCTCGATATCAAAGCAAGGCTCCCAGTCCAAAATCTTTTTCGCCTTGTCTATACTTGCCAAGGTAACCCTGATATCGGAAGGATGCGGGGCACTGCAAGTAACTTTAGCTTTTTTGCCGGTTCCGCGTTCTATCACGTCTATGATTTCGTTTAGGGATACGGAGGCCGCGCTTCCGAGGTTTATTATCTCAAAGCCCAGATTCTTTATCGCCAGGACAGTACCCGCCGCGATATCGTCAACGTAGGTAAAATCCCTTTTCTGTTCTCCGTCGCCGAGTATTACTATTTCCTCTTCCTCATTTATCCACTTTATGAACCGAAAAACGCTCATGTCTGGCCTTCCCGCGGGACCGTAAACCGTAAAGTAGCGAAGCACCGAGATATCTAGTCCGTAAAGAGAGTTGTAAACCGAGCAAAGGCCTTCGGCCGATTTCTTCGAGGATGCGTATTGAGAAAGCTGATAATCGGTCTTCATATCCTCCCTGAAGGGGATTCCGTTTTCCCCGTAAACGCTCGAAGTCGAAGCGAGCACGAACTTGCTTATTCCTTCTGAGCGACAGAACTCAAGGAGATTAAGAGTCCCAGTCACGTTGGTAGAGTAATATATCCAGGGATTCTCAATGCTCTGGCGAACTCCGGCACGGGCCGCGAGGTTAATAACGCAGCCAATTCGGCCGCCCCCGCAAAGAGCTTTTATTTCCTCGCACACGGAAAGAAGTCCGGGATTGTCCGATATGTCGCATTCGAAAAAACTGAATCTCTCAAACCCTCCGAGAGTCTCAAGCCTGTGATGCTTGAGCCTCACGTCATAAGCATCGGACATGTTGTCGAGCCCGAAAACCAGATCTCCGCGCTCAAGAAGAAGCTCGCACACTTTGGCGCCTATAAATCCTGCGCAACCCGAAACGATTATGTTCATGACGGTAAAGACCGCTCCCAGTCTGTTCTCATTACCTGCCGATTCCGAAATACTTGATACCCATGGCCTCAAGTTTCATGTGGTCATAGATATTTCTTCCATCAAATATCACAGGGGTCTTCATCAGCTCCTTTATCATCTCGAAATTGGGCTGTCTGTACTGACTCCACTCGGTGTGAATCACAAGGGCGTCCGCCCCCCTGCAGGCATCGTAGTAGGACTCGAAATAATCCACGCTGTCTCCTAACACGGTTCTCGCGTTTTCCATGGCGGCGGGATCGTGGACGGCAACAGAACATCCCGCATCAAGAAGCCTTTCTACCACGTAAAGTGATGGGGCCTCTCTTATATCATCCGTGTTGGGCTTAAACGAAATTCCCCACACGGCAACTCTTTTTCCTCCAAGATCAGAGAAAAACCCGGCTATTTTATTAAAGAACCTCTCCCTCTGAGCTGCATTCACGCCGTCAACCGCGGCTACAACCCTAGGTTCATAACCTACACCGCGCGCCATTTTCTCAAGAGCTTTTACGTCCTTTGGGAAACACGATCCCCCGTATCCGATTCCCGGATAGAGATAATATCTGCCTATCCTCGCATCAGAACCTACCACCGAGCGGACCTCGGACACGTTCGCACCCAGAAGTTCGCACAGATTGGCTATATCGTTCATAAACGATATCCTGGTGGCAAGCATTGCGTTTGAGGCGTACTTTGACATTTCGGAAGATCGGATGGAAACCACTATCGTCCTGTCGGCAGACCTCATAAAGGGAGAGTAAAGTTCCCTTAGAACCGAGCCTACTGATTCATCCTCAACTCCTATTACCACCCTGTCGGGCTTAAGGAAGTCCTCAATCGCCGCTCCTTCCTTGAGAAATTCAGGATTCGACGCCACACCGAATTCCTGATCCGTGAGGGATTTTATAGTGTCGCGCACCTCCTCGGTAGTGCCGACGGGAACCGTGCTTTTGGTTACCACTATTTTGTATCCGTTAAGGTTGCTCCCTATCGACCGCGCCACGTCGAGAACGGAGGAGATATCCGCCTCGCCGTCTTGTGCCTGAGGAGTTCCAACCGCAATAAATACGAGAAAAGATTCCCTGACGGCCGAAGCTATATCGGTTGTAAATGAGAGTCTTCTCTCATCTATATTGGTGCGCACCATCTCATCAAGACCCGGCTCGAAAAAGGGAACTTCGGCGCGCCGAAGGCTCTCGATTTTGCTTTCATCTATGTCGACGCACACAACGCTCTTCCCGCTTCCCGCTAGACACGCCCCCGTGACAAGCCCCACGTAACCCGTTCCTATAACGGCTATTTTCATCTGACAAGTTTCCTCGGATAAATACACGGACAATCCCGCGCAGGAATTTTCAACCAATTAAAAGACAAGATAGGGTACAACAAATCCTCAAAAAATAAACAGACCGAGTTGGCAGTTGATATTATCAGTGACTATAAAAATAAAGATTAGCAAGCCGACTAAAGAAAGGTGATTTAAGTCCGTTTTTAACTGAGTCCGCCGTTGATTCGGCTTCAATAATACTTCCCTGATTTGCCCATGTTTCTAATTGTGATTCTGGCATTGCCATATCATATAAATTTCCAAATATCCTTGCAGAGTAGTTGATCTAAACTCTGGATGTGGTCTTTCAATATGTCTTCTGTAAGCATATTTGGGCGAATATCGCAGTAATAAACACCATCAAGGGGATTAAGCTTGACCGAGTAACCGCGGAAATGTCCAGGCAGGAAAGTTGAACTGATACCGTACTTGTTTTTCTTGCTGGTTTTCTTTCGCTGAACATCATTTAAAAACACAGCAACGTGTGGAATATTCGTATCAGTTAACTTGCTGTACAAAAACTTGTCGATGAAAATCTTGTCTATTCTATCTTTGCTGGAAGTTTTTATTGAACCAATAAGTTTTACCTCTTCATCGCGTTCAATAATCAAATCGTGCTGATAGCTCATTTGGAACTGCTTTTCTCCCTGAAGCATAAATGGGATTTTCACTACACCGGATTTGCACTCAACACCGGTCTCCTTGATGACAAGATGAATTAAGCGTTCAAAAAGGTCTCCGTTGATCTTTCTTGCTTTATTAGAAGCTCCTACCAAAGCGTCAAGGGTTGAACCGATGGCCATTTGCAAAGTATAAACTGTCTTATTGATAGACTCTCTTTTCTTCTTGGATCTTATATCTTTAGCATTGTTCAGTATTTTAGCAAAAGACTTTTTGGCAACAGGAAACTCAGATGCATTGTACATAAGTTTTGAATTTATGGGACGAGTAATCTGATAGTCACCGTCTGAACCGTATTGATAAAAGTGGTAGTGATTCTCGTTCTGGGAAACTATGACTGCTTGAAGTTTGGTAGCAGCATATTCTAAGTATTTCTCTGCGAAGTCCAAGAAATCAGGAATCGTGCTAAATTTTGTTTTGTCTGTTGCGATATCAGAGAGTTGGGTAATTTTCATCGTATTGAATTTCTGCGTTTAAGATTCTCGAAATCATATTGCCTCCATTTTTGTATAGGCCAATCTTCAACCAGTTCAACACGTTCTACTGCCCAATCGAGATATTCCTGAGACAAATCACATCCTATCCATTTCCGTTTGAGTTGCTCCGCGCAAACGGTTGTAGTTCCAGAACCGAGGAACGGGTCGAATACTACATCGTCTTCTTTAGACGAAGCAAGAATGATTTTACGTAGAAGTTCCTCCGGCTTTTGCGTAGGATGAGGGGTTTTTTCGTGCATTCCGTTGCAAGTCGTCGGGATTTCCAGAACATCTTTCGGTTTGGCTCCTTCAGGATTGGGTTCCCAGTAGTGCTGTTTGCCGTTTCCGTATTGACTTGTAGCTGCTTGTGGGTGCGAGGGATACTTCAAAGTGTGCTCCGAGTAAGGTATTCTCACAGCATCAACATTGATCTTATGCTTTTTTGTTTTTCGAAAATGCAAAATGCTCTCATGTGACCTCCCCCAGTCATTCGCTAGGCTCGCTTTGTTTTTATAGTGCCAGATTATCCAACGGCATTTGTGAAAAAAGTTCATCGCCGGAGATTTAATATCAGCCACTATTTCCGAAAAACCGCAAATGTAGAGCGAACCTGTTGGCTTGAGAATTCGGGCCGCCTGTTCTATCCAGACGCATGACCAGTCAATGTACTCTTTCTGTGAACTGAAGTGGTCCCAGTCAGCTTTTTTGATATTATATGGAGGGTCGGCAAAAACCAGATCGACAGATTCGTCGTCAAGGTCTTTCATTACGTTCACACAGTCCCCTAGATAAAACTTTCCATTTGGGTGAATGTAGTAAACTTGGGGGGAAAAAGTTTCTTGTTGGGGCAACTCTAGAATCTTGCCTCTGAGTTGCTTCCGGCCAAAGAACTCATCTAAATCGGCTTTCCGTTTGAAAGACTGTCCAGTGCTTTTTCCCATACTTGTCTAATTAAATAATCTGAACAACTTCGCATGCTCCAGAGCTTATAAACAGAGTCTTACAGGCTAACCCTACCTAGCTTGTGCTCTTTTACGAAGACAACCTTCGTGATAAGCTGACAGCTTTTTCCCTGCGAAATTACTCAAGATAACCATAGGAACTGACATGATTACCAAACACTCTTATAGAGTATAGATTATAATCCAGATTTCATAAAATTTCTAACCTGCTTTCTAAACCCTCACGGCCTATTAACGGCCACCCCGCAGCATGAAATCATTATAAATCTCTTAGAAGAATCTCGCCGCGTCCTCAAACATCCATTTCCAACGTTACAGCACTCCATTCTTTCTCCTTGCCATTGTAAAATCCGAGAACCTTGAAGGTGGCATCTTTCATGACAACCGTCCGCTTACAGTCAGGCTGCTTGCGTATACAGTCACCGCAGAGGAAAACCCGCAATAGACAAAGTATAGTTACAGGGAAAAAGCTTAAGGAGGTGCATCTTGA
The DNA here is from genome assembly GCA_026705445.1 of Candidatus Dadabacteria bacterium. NCBI lineage: Bacteria > Pseudomonadati > Thermodesulfobacteriota > Candidatus Dadabacteria > Candidatus Dadabacteria bacterium. The sequence goes on along the minus strand of JAPPAR010000020.1, from coordinate 30,449 downwards.
AATCTCATACCGAGTATCTTTGGTTTAACACGGACAAAAAAAGAGAGTTCGTTCATATAACTCCGACGGTAAGACAGATCGTGCAGCAAAGCGGCATAACAGAGGGTTTTGTCCTCGTATCCGCGATGCACATAACGGCTTCTGTCTTCGTAAACGACCTCGAGCAGGGGCTTTTTGAGGACATTTGGGAGTGGCTTGAAGGCATCTCCCCCTTCAGGGAAGATTACAAACATCACCACACCGGAGAAGATAACGGTGACGCTCATCTGAAAAATCTCCTCATGCACCACCAAGTGGTGGTTCCCGTGACGGAAGGAGACCTTGACCTCGGCCCCTGGCAAGAAATCTTCTACGGGGAGTTTGACGGCAAGAGAAGAAAAAGGGTGGTCGTGAAAGCTATCGGGATATGAAAAACAGACAAGAGAACAAAAAGCCCAGGATATTCATAGACAGTCGTGGCAGGTGGTTTCACGACGGGGTCAGAATAACCCACAGGTGGACATACCTTGAGAACAACAAAAACCTCGACATAGACACAGACGGAAAGCTTTTTGTTCAAGAACAAGGGAGCAGGGTTTACGTCGAGTGCGAGGATACCCCTTTTGTTGTTACTATGGTCACCAAAACGAAGAACGGTTTTTCCATAAGGTTAAACGACGAATCCGGGGAAGAACTGGATTTGACGACTCTCACCATAGCCGAGCAGAACATACCTTACGTAAGAGTAAAGAACGGGAAATTCGAGGCTAGGCTGCTTAGCGCGGCCTACTACGAACTAATGAAATACGCAGGAAAAGACGAGAAAGGCTTTTACCTGGAATCCGGACGGAGCAGATCCTATCTGCACCACAACTCAAGAACCGTCTAATTATTTGTGTGAAACCTGTTGGGGCATAGGTTACACTGTCTTTGCAAACTATCGGCTCCATCTGCTCAAAAAACAGATTTTGCAGTGCAGGCCATAAAACCGTGTATTGAAATCGCCATCAGCTTTGGCAATGCGATTGGAGAGAAAATGCCGCAAATTGAAATTATTACGGTTTCGTCGCAATCGGGACAGTCGAGGTCTTTAATGCCTGCAGTTTCGGCAACGGCTATGCGTATTATGCTAGTGATATCCGCACTCACGAAAACCCATGCGGGAATGCGTCATGGAGGACTGGGTTGACTTGCTGGGGTTATACCGGGGCCGAAGGTCCCGATAACTGGGGCTCGCTCTCACCGGATTACGCAACCTGCGCTATCGGACGCATGCAGTCACCGATTGACATCACCGATGCCTTTCCCGTCAAGGGACCGGCACTGAAATTCGATTACAGGCCTTCTTCTCTGAAGATTCTAAACACCGGACATACCCTCCAGGTAAATTACGCACCCGGCAGCACATTGACTGCAGCAGGTGAAATTTACGAACTGTTGCAGTTTCACTTTCACGTTCCGAGCGAGCATGCCTTTGATGGTTCGCACGCGGCGATGGAGGCACATTTCGTACACAAAAATCCAGCAGGCGTACTGGCAGTGGTTGGTGTTATGATGGAAGTAGGCACACGAAACCATGCTCTGGCTGCGGTGTTTGACAACGTACCGACCGAGGCAGGAGTGGAAATTGATGTTGCGGGCGCGACAGTGGACGCATCTGCGATACTGCCGACGGCAACCACCAGCTACTTCCATTACAAGGGGTCACTCACCACTCCTCCCTGTAGTGAGGGAGTACACTGGTTCATTTTTCCGGACGCAATTGAAGTGAGCGCGGAACAGGTCGCAAACTTTGAGCGGATGTTCGGACACAATGCACGTCCGTTACAAAAGTGCAACGACCGTCTGCTGATTGTATCTTCGTAGCTTCAGTGAAAAACCCCGCACACCCTTGCAACCAACTCATCGTTGAATACCCTTCCCTTGGCGGTGAGCCTGAGACGGTCGCCGTCGGTGAGAATAAAACCGTCAGATTCAAGGTATTCTAGGCCAGAGGCATCAGGTTCGCAGCCGAAGCGCTTCTTCAGGCCTTCAATTCCTACCCCGTCGCTTAGCCGAAGTCCCATAAGAAGCTTATCTTCAAGGGCTGTGGTCCGCGAGAGATCATAAGAGGCACAGACGGCATTTCCGTCGCCCGTAACTCGCTTCATGTAAAGCTCGGGATTCCTTATGTTTGACCATCTTATTCCCCAGCCCTCTTCTCCACCGCAGCTAATGTGGGAATGGGCTCCGGCACCCACGCCTAGGTAGTCATGACAGTTCCAGTAAATAAGGTTATGCCTGCACTCGTAGCCGGGCCGGGCAAAATTCGATACTTCGTAATTTCCGTACCCCTCTGCCTCGAGAATCTCCCGCGCGCTCCGCATGAACTCAACCAGAACTGAGTCATCGGGAAGAGAGAGTTTCCCTTTGCGCCAAAGCGTCGCAAACTCGGTGCCGGGCTCAATTGTAAGGCAGTAGGCGGATATATGGGCCGGAGAGAATCTCAGGGCAGTGCGGATATCTTCTTCAAACTCTTCCCGGGTTTCCTGAGAGCTTCCGTATATAAGATCAAGATTGTAGTTGTGAAAACCGGCGTCCCGGACGTCAACAAGCGCGCGGACACAGTCATCTGGAGTGGTGAATCTCCCGTAGAAATCAAGCTTTCTCTGCGAAAAAGACTGCACGCCGACGCTTATTCTGTTTACCCCAACGCACATCAGTGAAACGAGCTTTTCCCTGTCAGCAGTTCTCGGGTTTACCTCAAGGCTCACTTCTACCTTAGGCGAGAAGGAGGCAATCGAGGCGAGTTTCTCCATTACCATCCCTACGCTTCTGGGCTTTAAAAGCGACGGGGTCCCTCCCCCGAAAAACACCGTGCTTATCTCTCTGCCTTCAATAATGCCCCGGAAGTTTTCAATTTCCCGCTCCAGAGCACGGACGTAATCATCCTCCGGAAAGTTGCCATTAGTCCCATAAGAGTTAAAATCACAATAAGGACATTTGGTAAGACAATACGGAATATGGACATATACGCCAAGGGGCGCTTGGTATTTATCGATATTCTCTTTCATCCGCACTCAAGCGACACACCGCAGTTGCCACATGATGAGTATACCGAAAAATTTCCTCTTTCTTCTCAGTTCACTACTGCTGCTTTCCCAGACCGCGTGGACGCAGCAAGTAATCCCAATTGAACGGGCCGTCGAGATAGCACTGCTTAACAGCCCGGAACTCCGGATTTCCCGTTCCGAGGTCGACATCTCGAAGTCAATACTCAGGCAGGCAAAAGCTCCCCTTTATCCCCAGCTCAGCGGAAAACTCGTAGTACCGTTTGTGGGAAGAGAGTCCGGTTTCTACGTCGACCAGATGATATGGGACTTCGGAAAGACAAAGGCCAGGATAAGGGCAAAAGAACATCATCTGGAATCCGCAAGATACTTGTTCACGGGCTCAGAAACGACGCTCGTGCGCGACACGCGCATCACCTACTATCAGGCGCTTTCCGAGAAAAACCGGCTCGATGGAGCAGCTACAGAAACCAAGCGCAGGGAATGGCTCCTTGAGAAAACAGAAGAGCTTTTCGCCGTCGGGAAAAAGTCCGCCCAGCAGCTAAGCCAGGCGGAAATCGACCTGCAGCAGGCAAAACTCGAACTGGTCTCAAGAGAAAACTCCTACGAACTCGCCATGCTTAGCCTAAGACACCTGATGAATGACCCCTCGCTCGGACAGTTCGACATCCGTGAGGATCTTGCCTATGAGAAGGTATACGAAACCAGAGAAGATCTTGTAAGCTTCGCCCTTTCTGAAAACGCAGAGATAAAGAGCCTCCTGGCGGACCATGATGGAATAAGGGCCTCGATTGCGGAGAACAGGGGGAAATTTCTTCCGTCGATATTCGGCAGGGCAGCGTACAGATTTGAAGGAGAAGGCGCCGAGACGCCAGCTTTTATAGCCGGACTCGGCGTTAAGATTCCCATCTTTGAGGGATTCTCAAGGTTTGGCCAGATGGCGCAGTCAAAGGCTGAACTCACAAGAAACGAGGCGCAGACCGAGCTGCTCAAAAACAGAATAATCCTCTCGGTCGGGGAACTCTATCTCGAACTCAAGCACCTCGAGAAAAAAATAAAAATACTTGAGGACTCAGAATCGATATCGGAGAAAAACCTGCTTCTGGTCAAGGAAAGGTACAAGTCGCGAAGCGCTTCGAAAATAGAATTTGCCCAAGCGCAGGCGCTCTACGAGGAGGCGGTAGCGGACTACAAAAACTCCATATACGACTATAAAATGGTAAGGTTAAGGCTGTTAAGCCTCTGCGGAAAAGAGATACAATGAAAAATTTCCCCCGCTCAAACCTTCTCTACGCCGTCGCCGCCGTAGTAGTCATCGCAGGATACTTCATCTTTTTCGGAGGAAAGGAAGGCAAGGTAGAGTACGTAACGCAGAAAATCGAGAGAGGAGACATAACTTCCCTTGTAAGAGCTTCGGGAACCTTAGAACCGACTAAGGAAGCAAGGATATATTCACAAATAAACGGAACGATAAAAGAAGTCCGCTCCGAGGTAAACGACGAGGTCAAAAAGGGCCAAGTGCTGGCCCTTATGGAAGAACCGGAGGGGCTCTCAGGAGACGTCGAATACTTCAAGGAGATACTTAAGAAGACCACAACCGACCTTGAGATTTCAACCAACTCCCACGGGGCAAATAAGAGACTTTATGAAAAAGAGCTTATTTCCCGGGAGGAGTTCAACTTATCTCTCTCAGAACACAGCGCGGCAGTTGCCGCACGTGAGAAAGCCCAAGCCGACCTGGAAACGGCGCAGAGAAAACTTGACGCGACCCGAATCACTTCCATGCTCGACGGCATGGTGCTTGAAAAGAACATCATAATCGGCGAACAGATACACCCGAACAAATCCGAACCCCTGTACGTACTGGCTGAAAATCCTCGAACTCTTCACCTGGTCTCAAACGTAAGCGAAGCGGACATAGGAAAGATAAAAGAGGGTCAGGACGTCCTCTTCAGAGTTGACGCATTTCCGGGCAAGAATTTCAGCGCGAAGATAAAACAGGTGGCAAACTCTCCGAGCATAAAAAACGATGTCGTCACCTACGACGTAAAGTGTCTTGTACAGAACCCGGAACTCGAGCTTAAACCCGGGATGACCGCCGAAGTAAAGAAAGTCATATCAACCAAAAAAGACGTGCTTAAGGTTCCCACCGCCGCACTTCGCTTCATTCCCCCAAAATCTTCAGCCGTCGCTGCTGAGGCAGGCGAAAACGTCTGGGTCCTCAAGCAGGGAAAACTCTCTCCAGTAGTAATAGAGACCGGGATTAGCGACGACTTCCACACAGAAATTCTAAGCGGTCCGCTTTCCGAAGGAGACCCGATAGTGGTTGAGTACACGATTTCTGGCGGAAACAACAAAGGACCGGGCTTTGCGCTTCCCCAGCCGAAAAGATTCTGATGACACCGCCCGTAATCAAGCTCAAGAACATCGGCAAAACCTACTCGAACGGAAAAGTCGAGGTTGAAGCACTCCGATCCATAAACCTTGAGATAGCACAAGGAGAATTCGTCGCCGTCATGGGATCTTCGGGGTCCGGCAAAAGCACTCTTATGAACATTCTCGGCTGTCTAGACACGCAGAGCAGCGGAGACTACATGCTTGACGGTACCGACATAATGGAGCTCGGAAGCGATGAGAAGGCGGAAATACGGAGCACGAAGATTGGCTTTGTCTTCCAGAGCTTTAACCTGCTGCCGCGAACCACTGCACTTGAAAACGTGGAACTGCCGCTGGTCTACTCAGGCATGTCTGGAACCCAGAGAAAAAAACTTGCATCGGCCTCACTTTCCCTCGTGGGACTCGCAGACAGAGAGGATCATCTTCCCAACCAACTCTCTGGGGGACAGCAGCAGAGGGTGGCAATAGCCAGGGCGGTCGTAAACAACCCGAGGATGATACTGGCAGATGAACCAACCGGAAACCTGGATACGGCAACGAGTTATGAAATAATGAAGATATTCAAAGAACTGAACGAACAGGGAAAAACGATAATAATGATAACGCACGAAGAAGATATAGCTTCCCGTTCAAAGAGAATAATAAGCCTGAAGGACGGGGAGATCATCGAGGACAGACCGAGCGGCCCGATTTAACTCTGTCGACCCTCGCAAGCCGTGAACCACAGTTCGGGACATTCCAACTGAGAACACAACTGGGTTGCAGCCTGCCTCTGGACGCCCACGGTTCGGGCTGGAGGATTATCCTGACACTCTAATCAGTCCTCTTCCGGCATCACCACAAATTCTGGATAGGCTTCGATGCCCAGCTCGCCCACGTCTTGGCCGATGGTCTCGACATCCTTTGAAACCCGCAATCCCAAGGTCCGGTCGATGACAAACCACAACAGCATCGATGACCCAAACACAAACACGCCGATGGCCAAAATGCCGATGATCTGAGCAGAGAGACTTCCACCGGCGGCGATGCAGACCGCCAATGTCCCCCAGATGCCAGTGCAGAGATGAACGGGGACAGCACCCACGACGTCGTCAATCTTTACCATTTCCAAAGACTTCATAGACAACAGGCAAACCATGCCCCCGATTGCTCCGATCACTACTGCCCAGTGATGCTGGACGATATCCGGCGCCGCTGTGATCGCGACGAGACCGGCCAGAGCGCCATTAAGTCCGGCGAACAGATCGACACGGCCGAGTACGGGCCGGGAGAGACTCAGAGCCGCTAGGACCCCAGACCCCGCAGCTAGATTGGTGTTGGAGAAGATGTTGCTCACCGCCACGGCATCGAATGCGCCGCTGAGGGCCAGCTGCGAACCGCCATTGAAGCCGAACCAGCCCAGCCACAGGATAAAGACACCAAGAGTGACGACCGGAACATTGGATGGAGGGGTCGGCTTGACACTGCCATCAGCCCGGAACTTGCCCGAGCGCGGTCCGAGCATTATGGCCCCCGCGAGTGCCGCCCAGCCTCCTGTGGAGTGGACCACCGTGGAACCGGCAAAGTCCTTGAACCCCAATTCAGCCAACCAGCCCCCGGCCCAAGTCCATGCGCCAACTATTGGATAGATGACCGCGGTCAGTACAGCGATGAAGACAAAGAAAGGCCACAGCTTCACGCGCTCGGCCAGAGTACCCGAGACAATCGAAGCCGTGGTCGCCACGAACACCATCTGGAAGAACCAATACGACATCGCCGAGTAACCGCTCTCGACGACGGCCGCGGTGGCTGTTTCCTCGCCACCCAGCAACGCCACTTCATCGATGGTCGTGCCGTACAGGAATTCGAACGAACCAAACCAGCCGCCCGGCTCGACACCGACATACATGATGTTGAAACCGATCAGGTAGTACGCCAGTCCGGCAATGGAGTAGAGACCAATGTTCTTCAGGCAAATGACCGAAGCGTTCTTCGTCCGTACCGAACCCGCCTCGAGCATTGTAAAGCCTGCTGCCATCCACATCACGAGGGTACCCCACACAAGAAACCCAAACGTGTTGAAGACGAACTGCGCCTCGCCCTCGATGGCGGCCCATGCGGACACGGGCGACAAGACCAAGACCATTAGCATTGCGACAATGCCGAATCTAGTCACAACCCAGGCGGCAGAACTCCGACAGCCCTTAAATAACCGAAAGTCATGGATGATCATAGCTGATTCCTACCTCCTCCTACGATAGACAGCGGCCGCACAACGAGCGACAAGACGAAGACGCGGTTTTAGTAGAAGATCATAGTGCTTTCCGGTGTTCGTGTTGAGACCAGACCCAAAATAATGCCTGATTGCCCGGTAGCCGAAAAAATGTTTCTCTATCCTCTATTAAAACACGTTTTGAGCAACCCCTCAATAGAAAACAGCGAACTGTCAAACCATGATGACTTGAAACCATGTAGGGGCCCCAAGCTGATTCTACACCGCAGTGAACAAGCGATTCTGCCGGCTTTATTGTGAAATCCAGATGCCTGTAACTTCCAGACGTGACAGAAGGTCCTTGTTCCGCGTTGGAGACTGTCACCTTTGTGATGCCGGTTTTACGACATGTTTGAAAAATAGTTCCAATTCCGTACAATCAAACCCAAATCAGAGTTTGCGCTTTATAGTTGAACAGGCAACTCAAGAGGGAACAAAGATGTCAAAGATAAGCAGAATAAAAGCAAGAGAGATACTGGACTCAAGGGGAAATCCAACGATAGAAGTAGAGGTAAACTGCTCAGACGGTGCCTTCGGCCGGGCGATGGTTCCCTCGGGAGCATCGACCGGAGAACACGAAGCGCTTGAGCTTCGGGACGGGGAAAAGCACAGGTATATGGGAAAGGGGGTTTTGAAGGCGGTAGAGAATGTTCACGACATAATAGCTCCGCGCCTTGAGGGTCTTGAAGCGTGCAACCAGGCCATGATAGACCGGGTCATGATAGAGCTTGACGGGACGGAAACAAAGTCCCGTCTCGGAGCGAACTCCATTCTGGGCGTGTCGCTTGCCTCGGCGAGGGCGGCTGCGAACTCCAGGGGAACCTCCTTTTTCAGCTATCTAGGAGGCGAAGATGCCGATACCCTCCCTGTACCGCTTATGAACATAGTCAACGGTGGCACTCATGCGGACAACAACCTTGATTTTCAGGAATTCATGATAGTTCCCCATGGTTTCTCCACTTTCCGGGAAGCCCTTCGGGCGGGAGTGGAAACCTTCCACACACTCAAATCCATACTCAGCGCCAAGAACCTCTCGACGGCCGTCGGAGACGAAGGAGGTTTTGCACCTTCCCTGGGATCAAACGAAGAGGCGCTCGAATTCATAATAGAGGCCATATGGAAAGCTGGATACAGCCCCTCAGAGCAGATATCAATAGCGCTTGACGTAGCTTCAAGCGAGTTCTTCCGCGAGGGAAGTTATCATGTGGAGCGAAAAACCGTGCCGGTCGCCGGTTTAATGGAAATATACGAGAAGTGGATAAAAAAATACCCTGTTGTTTCGATAGAAGACCCCCTGGATGAAAACGACTGGGAAGGCTGGAAGACGCTTATGAAAAAAATAGGCTCCGACGTACAGCTTGTCGGAGACGATCTTTTTGTAACGAACACGAAGAGACTCTCAGACGGAATAGATTCGGGCGTGGCAAACTCCATACTCATAAAGGTAAACCAAATAGGAACGCTTACCGAAACCCTCGAGGCTATTGAGATGGCCAAGCAGGCGGGTTATAGTTACATAATATCCCATCGCTCGGGAGAAACAGAGGACTCGACGATAGCGGATATTGCAGTTGCCACAAACGCCGGTCAGATAAAAACCGGGTCGGCATCCCGAAGCGACAGAATAGCAAAATACAACCAGCTTCTGCGCATAGAGGAGGAGCTTGGGGAAAAAGCGCGGTTCGGGAACGAAAAGACAGTGCTCTGGAGCAGTTAACGATGGCAGGAAAAACTCTTTTTGACAAAATCTGGGAATCACACCTCGTTCACGAAGAAGAAGGTAAACCGTCCCTTCTCTACATAGATCTTCACCTAGTTCACGAAGTTACCTCTCCCCAGGCGTTTGAAGGGCTGAGAATTACGGGACGAGAAGTAAGGAGACCGGATCTTACTTTCGCCACCATGGATCATAACGTGCCGACCACCGACCGTAGCGGACCGATTTCGGACCCCATATCCGCAAAACAGATAGAAGCCCTGCGGCAGAACTGCACAGATTTCGGAGTAACGCTTTTCGGAATAAGAATCAACAACCACTCCCAAGGCATAGTACACGTTATCGGTCCGGAACTCGGCCTCACGAAACCCGGGATGACGATAGTGTGCGGAGACAGCCACACCTCAACCCACGGGGCGTTCGGAGCGCTCGCTTTCGGCATAGGAACAAGCGAGGTTGAGCACGTTCTGGCGACGCAGTGCCTGAGACAGAACCGCCCGAAGGTGTTTGAAATAAGGGTCGATGGCGAACGCCAGTACGGGGTCACAGCGAAAGACATAATCCTTGGGATAATCGGACATATAGGAACCGCGGGGGCCACCGGGACAGTTGTCGAGTACCGGGGGGAAGCTATAGAAGCCCTCTCCATGGAAGAGAGGATGACGGTGTGCAACATGTCGATAGAGGGAGGAGCGAGGGCGGGAATGATAGCGCCGGACCAGAAAACCTTTGAGTACGTAAAGGACCGCCGGTACGCACCGAAAAACGACAATTACGAAAAAGCGCTTGAGCACTGGCAGACTCTCCGAACGGACCCCGACGCCGTCTTTGACAAATCGGTCACTCTTGACGCCCGCAAAATAGCTCCGCAGGTAAGCTGGGGGACCAACCCCGGGATGGTGACGGACGTAACTTCAAAAGTGCCCGACCCGAGGGACTGCGAGGATCCGGGCGAGAGAAAATCAATGGAGCAGGCCCTTGAATACATGGACCTAAAGGCAAATACCCCGATAACGGACATAAACGTCGACAGGGTGTTCATAGGCTCCTGCACGAATTCCAGAATGGAAGACCTGCTGGCGGTCGCGAAGCTCGTAAAAGGCAGAAAGGTCGCAGACAGTGTAAACGCCATGGTGGTTCCAGGCTCCCAGATCGTAAAGAAAAAAGCGGAGGAAATGGAGCTTCACAGGATATTCACCGAGGCAGGATTCGAATGGCGCGAATCGGGATGCAGCATGTGTCTTGGAATGAACCCGGACATACTGGCCCCCGGGGAGAGGTGCGCAAGCACATCCAACAGGAACTTCGAGGGACGCCAGGGAAAAGGCGGGAGGACCCATCTTGTGAGCCCCATAATGGCGGCCGCGGCGGCGCTTTCGGGACATTTCGTGGACGTCAGGGACTGGGATATAGAAAAGGGAATCTGAGATATGGAAAAACTAAAGAAAATATCGGGGAAAGTGGCGGCTCTTGACAGAATGAACGTCGACACCGACCAGATAATTCCCAAACAGTTTTTAAAACGCATCGAGAGAACGGGTTTCGGCGAATTCCTGTTCTTTGACTGGAAGTATAACGACGACGGAACCCTGAACAAGGATTTTGAACTCAACCAGACTAGATACGCGGGGGCGTGCGTACTTCTTGCCCGGGACAATTTCGGAAGTGGAAGTTCAAGAGAACACGCGCCGTGGGCTATAAGGGAAGCGGGATTCCGTGTCATTCTGGCCCCTTCCTTCGCGGATATTTTCTACAACAACTGCTTTAAGAACTCGATACTTCCAATAGTTATCTCCAAGAACAAAACGGATGAGCTTTTCGGCCTTGTGCGGGAAAACGAAGGTTATTCCCTTGAGGTTGACCTTGTCAAAAGGTCCGTAACAGGGAAAGGGGTAGAGTTTTCATTCGAGATAGACGATTTCAAGAGAAAAGTGCTTCTTGAAGGGCTTGACGACATATCGCAGACCCTTGAGATGGAGACAAGCATAGAGAGGTATGAAAAACTCTTTATGAGCGAAAGGCAGTGGGTTCTTCCCGACGAGCGCAAGAACCCCTGACCCTCACCTTGGCTTACCCCTTTATTTTCTGAAGAAAAGATTGCCGAGAAGCGTAAGCAGAATGCTCAGCACCACGCAGGTCGCAATCGGAAAATAGAAACTGAAGTTCTCTCTTTCGATTCGTAATTATGCATTTGACAAACTAATGCACAACATGTAGAATTATCTACATGCTAAAGAATTCAGTTATTTCAATCTTTTCCTTCGGTTCTTCCGAGGTAATTTTGTCGAGTTCCTTCATTACTCGCTTGCCGAAAATACATTCCATAAGGTATCTGTCGTCTTTTTCGAGTATGTCTTTGGGGAGCTTTTTTCTTTTCTTAGGGGGTTTTTGAACCATGTTAAACCTTGTTTCCTTAATGGATAAATTTCAAACCGACGACGATTGCCGCGAAGCTTTGGAGAAAATTCGTTGGCCTCATGGTATACATTGTACCCGATGCGGATGCGTAGAGGTACTGAAACTTGAAAAACAGAACCGCTGGAAGTGCCTCGGTTGCAATTACCAGTTCTCGGTAATGAGCGGAACCATCATGCATGATTCCCACCTCCCGCTCCGCAAGTGGTTTATTGCCATCTACCTGATGTGCGAATCGAAAAAAGGCATTTCGGCCAACCAGATGAAACGCACCCTCGGGGTACAATACAGAACCGCGTGGTATCTTTGCCACCGAATCCGCCAAGCAATGGGCAATGAACCGTTTGAGGGCCCTACGCTTGTCGGAGTTGTCGAGGTAGATGAAACCCTTATCGGAGGCAAAACGAAGGGCAAGGGTCGGCGTTACACGGGAAATAAGACTTGGATTGCTGGAGCCATCCAGCGTGGTGGGAAGGTTCGCATCGAGAGAATCCCCAACACGAAAAGGGAAACGCTTCACGGGTTTATCAAACGGGCGGTGAAGGATGAAGCTGAAGCGGTCTACACGGACGAATGGAAAGCTTATCTCGGAGTTGAAGATTCCGACACTCGCCACGAAACGGTTAACCACTCCGAGGAAGAATGGGTCCGGGGGGATGTCCATACCAACAGCATCGAGGGCGTGTGGAGCCTGTTCAAGCGTTCAATTATCGGGGCGTTTCACAAGATGTCCGTTAAACACATGGACCGCTACATCGAGGAGCTTGAATGGCGGCTTAACAACCGAGATAACCCGCATATCTTCATTGATACTTTAAAGCGGATTATGAATACCGAAAATCTTACTTATAAGGAGCTTGTAGCTTAATGTCAACGAAAACCGACAAGATGAACTTAGATGAACTAATCGGTGTTGCCAGTGAGTTATTGAAATTGGCACATTTAGAACTTGCTTTTCCGGTGGAACAGCAATCACTTCGTGCTTTCGATAGAGGTTTTCTTTCAAAACCAGAGGACGACGTGTTAAGAACTCTTTTTAACGTGCAAGACAGATTAAGTCCCCTAATAAAAGAAATCGAACGTTTAGATAAACACGTAGAAACCAGAGCCTTTGAATTGATAATAAAACACAAAGTGCTTCCCCGGTACTTAGAAGAAAAGATTACATCTGGCGAAGCTGTTTTAGATTCCCACATAAAACGATGTGAGGAACTTTGTCAAAAGTTTAAGGTAAACCCCTACGATATTTCAGAAGAATAACCGCCAATGGGAATTATAATTTTCGCTGTCTTAATCGCTATCCCCTTGTGCTTGATCCACCACGGAAAAGGGCGCTGGGGAGCCTATGTCTTTGGGGTATATCTCATAGTGGCATATCTTCAAAACAGAGAAGGTCCCTGGGTAGTAGCGGCTCCGCTTTTCTTTATCTTGATAATTTTAGTCTTATATTGGCAAGTAAAACAAGATCACTAAAGGGATTATGATTTCTCATCAAAAGGATTTGGATTATCGCGGGTAAAAATACCCGGAAACATTTCCTCGGCTTTTTTTATTCTCTTTTCGAGCCGCTCCTCTTCCGTAAGCTTTTCTGCGAGAATTTCATTTACCGTCTGTTGCCTGACAATTTCAACAACGGGTTTGCTGGAATAGCTTCCCCCTCCTTCCTTCTGAATAAGCAAATCAAGTTTTTCTTCTAAACGTTTTTGCTCTTTGTCGGGCCAGAGAAGCCTTACAAAAATCAAAATAAAACCAAAAGCTATAACCGTCAGAACCCTCTGTCCTTCCGCATCTAGTATTTCCACTATGACACCACCCATAATTGCCGAAAGGAGGGAAACAATATCTCGTGCTGTCTTATTTTCCACAATGCGGGTATTCTATATTTTGTGTTGTAGTTAGTCAAATGCATAATTACGTTTCGATTTTTATGTCCCCTGGAAGTTTTCCGAGAAAACCGAGCTTCGCCACGTAGGGAAGCAGCACACCGAGCGCTATGAGCCCCGCGCCCAGAATGATAAGAACTCTCGCTGCTTCCGTAATGTTCATACAAGGAACGTTAACCGCAGAAAAGCAACAGGCAAACCGCGGACGCAGATGTCCGCGCGCGGCGCTACGCAAGACCGAGTTTTCTCCGTGCTTCTGACTTTTTGAGAGAAGAGGCTTTTTCAAGCGCCAGGACCGATTTCCCCCTCAGATCAAGCCTGCCCTTTCTGCTTTCCCACAGTCTGACCGAACCGACGCTTACTCCCGCAAGCCGTGCGAACTGCGCTGCGTTAAGACCCAGCCGCCCGCGAAGCTTCACAACATCCTCTCCCCTGAAAACAGACGGCTCGACCCGGGTAGGTTCCGTCGGCTTTTCGCTTTTTTTCTTGAGCGCCGACCGGGGCGTTCTGTCCCCCGCTTCGCCACTGTCCTCTCCCTCGCCGCTGTCTAGATCAACCCCGAACACATCGCCGACATCGTCTTTTATGCGCCTGTGTCCGCCCTGATTTTCGGGTATGGGGATATCCTCTCCTACCATATCCTCGTGGTTTACGCCACGGAGCCTGAAAAGCAGTTCGGGCTGCCTGTCAAGCGTTGTCCCCACGCCGTACAGTACGGCGGAGAGGTGTTTGCAAAGCGACGACCAGTCAGGACAGTCACAGTCAAGTTCTATTTCCCCGGGACGCGGAAACAGTCCGGTTTTGGGATGCGTAACAACCCCCATGACATTATCGGACAGTCTTCCCTGAAGCAGTTCCAGAACTGATCCTATCTGTCCCATGCACCGCTTTTTTATATCATCCCAGCGCCGGGGTGGAAGCGGAGTGATTGACACGTTGACCATGTACAGGTCCGAACCGCTGACAATGGCCCTTATTTCCCCTTCGCTTATTTCCATATTAAGCACCAGACCATTGCGCAGGTAGCTTTTCCCCCTGGGCAGACGGTTTGAGTAGTCGCTGAATTTCTCAAGATGATCGCACCACGCCCGTCCCCAGAATGTTCTGGCGATTTTTCTGCCCTCAATTTCAACAGGATGGAGTTCAATACCCTGCTTTCGAAGCTTCGCCACATCCCTGCGGGCCTTGGCGCGCCGCGCGGAAACAGAAGCCTGAGGCTTCCATGAACGATAACCCATACCGCGTACTCCTTCTCTAGGTAAGCACTCTGTCAACGTCAAGACTGACAATGTCTATGAGCTCGTCATTGCTCATTTCCGTCAGAATCGCTTCGCCGCCTCCGCTCAGTATATCATCGGACAGCGCACTTTTATCCATTATCATCCTGTCTATCTTGTCTTCTATAGTACCTTGGCAGACCATTTTGTGCACAAGAACATTGCGCTTCTGCCCTATGCGAAAGGCACGGTCCGTAGCCTGATTCTCCACCGCCGGGTTCCACCAGCGGTCAAAATGGATCACGTGAGACGCCTGGGTAAGATTGAGTCCGACACCTCCGGCCTTTATGGAAAGCACGAAGAAGGGCGGGCCGTCTTCCCGCTGAAACTGCTCGACTCTCTCCTTTCGGCGCGCTACCGGGGTGGCGCCGTGAAGTACCAGTCCCGATTGCCCGAAACATCCGGCAAGATACTCTGCAAGAGGCCTTGTCATCTCGCGGAACTGCGTGAATACCAGAACCTTTTCCTGGCGCGAAGCTATCTCCTCGCATATCTCGCCGAGGCGGGAGAACTTGCCGCTGTCCCGCGCGGTGTAGTTCCCGTCCCCGAACCACTGGGAAGGATGGTTACATATCTGCTTGAAGCGCATTATGTAGGAGAGCACAAGCCCCCTTCTCTTCATGCCTTCCGTCTCCGCACTGAGAGCGGTCTTCAGCTCGCCCACGGACTTTGCGTAGAGGGCCGCCTGTTTCTTGCTGAGACCGCAGTAGGCGTAGACTTCGGTTTTGTCCGGCAGGTCGGCGATAATCGTCTTGTCTGTCTTGAGGCGGCGCAGAATATACGGCCTCACAAGATTTCTAAGCGGCGCGTAACGGTCCCTGTCGCTGCCGTCCAGTGATTTAACAAACGCATGGAAGCGTTTCGCCGAGCCCAGAAGCCCCGGACAGATAAAATCAAACAGAGACCACAGGTCCGCAAGACGGTTCTCCACAGGGGTGCCGGTAAGAGCTATTCTGGATTCGGCTTTAATTTTTTTCACGGACCTGCTCTGCCGTGTGCCGGGATTTTTTATGGCCTGAGCTTCGTCAATAACGCCAAGATGCCACTGCTCCCCGAGCAGCCAGTCGTGACGGGACAGCATGCCGTAGGTGGTAATAACCAAATCCCTGCCGGCAAGGCAGTTGTCTTCCCCGTCCGGCCCCCACCCGTCGTTTTCCGGGGAATAGGACGGATGAACGAGAAGATAGCTTATCGAAGGAGCAAACCTGTCAAGTTCGCTTTTCCAGTTGCTAAGCAGGGACGCGGGCAGCACAAGCAGGGACGGTTTGCGGACTCCCTGTTTCTTCAGAGCGAGAAGCAGGGCTATGACCTGAATTGTCTTCCCGAGCCCCATGTCGTCAGCAAGACAGGCCCCCAGCTTCAGCTGCGAGAGATACCAGAGCCAGCCAAGCCCTTTTTCCTGATAGGGACGAAGAGTCGCGTCAAGTGTGTCGCCCACAAGCCCAAGAGCCCGCGTACCGGGGTTGGCGAGGTTGTCGAGAATCCTGCGAAGACCCTTGCCCGCCTGTACAGACGACCACTCTTTTTCCGCACCGCCTGCGTTAACCGCAGACAGGTCGGCGGGAGAACCCGCAAGCAGCCGCATTCCCTCGATAAACGAAATTCCGCCCTCGGCAACACTGTCTTCGACTTTTTTCCAGTGCTCAAGCGCCTCGTTCAGTTTTTCTCCGTCAACTTCCACCCACTGCCCCTTGAACATTACAAGCCCCTCGCCTGATGCCGTAAGTTCCTCCCATTCCTCCCTGCTCAGGGTAGAGCCGCCGAGAGTCAGGGCAATGTTGAAGTCAAGCAGGGTGCCGGCCGTGAATTTTCTCTCCTCCGAACTGTCTATTCTCACGGTAACCTGAGGACGGCTGCGCTTTTTCCACCAGTCAGGCAACCTGATCGAGAGACCTGCCTTTTCATAAACCGGAAGATCCCTTATAAACTTGCAGGCTTCAGAAGGCGTCCAGGCAAGCGGATAGTAAATATCTCCCGATTCAAGCAGTTCCCTGACCAGAGAGCTGGTTTCCGAAGCGAGATAAACCGGTGAGAGCAGATTAATCAGTTCCTCCTTGCGATTGTCCCCGGCGTACTGGCGCAGGGCTTCGCCCAGAGGTTTGTGCTTTACCCCTCCCCGGTCAGAAAGACGCGTGGTGTAGGTTGCCATGAAGGCGAAAGGATAATCTTCATCTCTTTTGTTCTCCGCAAGATGAAAGCAGACGCGGCCCACTTGATGCCAGAGAGGAGCCCGTTTTCTCAGAAATTCCGCAAAATCGCCTCCGGTTCTGCTGACCGATTCACAGAGCCAGAGGTCGAGTGTGGCCCACGCATGTTCGAAAACCGCGTGGGAGAGATACTCCGCCCCCTTCATGGGCGGCGCGCTCCGGAGCAGTTGGTCAAGCTCCGGGGAACGGGAAAATCCAACAGGCTTCATGGACCGCGCGGAAGATGTGGAGAGATTGCATCGCACTGTCAGGTAAATACACGCAAACTCTCCCCAGAACTGAAAGCCCGAAGAAAGCTCTGCGGTGTTCCTGCGGGCGGCAAGAGCAAACAATCCGTCGCCGATACCTTTCTCAAAGGCTTTCAAGACGGAAGAAGGCACCTGGACCTCGACCGATTTGTCTTCCGAAGAACTGTAGCAATGCAGACGCCCATGCGGCGTTATACCAAGCTTGATTGTCATCTTGAACTATTTCAGACGGTCCTGCATTCATCCAGCAGCTACACAGATATATGGAAAAGCGGGATACGGAGACCGGTTACTTAAATTTCTTTAACCATCTCATTCCTGCACCATACCCGGCCCAAGAAGCATATTCAGCTTTCCTAATACTTCCGCTATAAGGTATGACGGTGTCTTGCACTCGAAGCTTGCTTTTCTTGCCTGCCAGTCCAAGCTTTTGACTTGGTCAATCAACACGACTCCTTTTACCGTAATCGCGGACGGCAGCACAACCTCAAAAGGGTATTCTTAACTTTGGAGGCTATGGGACATAGCAACGCCAGTCTGGTCTTCTCGTTGTATTTTCGCGGACTAATCACCAAAGCGGGACGTCATCCTGCCTGCTCATGTCCGGATTGAGGACTAAGGGTAACCCATACTATATCGCCCGCGACCGGTACATATTTCGGTTTTACCATTGTTCGTTGCCCTGAGGTGGTCCGGTATCCTGTTCCACATGAAGATTGTTTTCTGTTATTTTGGCCAGCAAGTCATCGACTTTCCCGGTGAACAATCATACGGCCTCCAGACGATACGATCTCTACGGCAGAACCTTCATGAATACCCAACTGTTCGGCTACAGGCCTGGGAATGCGGATAGCAAGCCCCTTGCCCAAACTGGCAACATGCAACTTAGAAACCATTTTTAATACTCTCCACTATAACCCGTCTTATCACATAGGGACGGGCAAATTGACTTGATTTCCCAAACATCACAGTGCTATAACATCTCCTTGACATCAGAACTCCTGCAAAAAGAAAATCTCGCTACCAACAAAAACAATGTACTCTGCCTAAAACATTTTTCAACCGTGCAGCGGTTGCGTTTCGACTGCTTTTCGGGAATTTTATTAGGGATATTCACAGCCTTTCAAACTTTTCAGGAGAAACTCAGATGAAATACAAAAAAACTTTCCTGTTCCTAGCAATGATAGTCGCGGGACTCT
Source organism: Candidatus Dadabacteria bacterium (assembly GCA_026705445.1). Classification (NCBI taxonomy): domain Bacteria; kingdom Pseudomonadati; phylum Thermodesulfobacteriota; class Candidatus Dadabacteria; species Candidatus Dadabacteria bacterium. The sequence continues at coordinate 11,826 of JAPPAR010000020.1, read as the reverse complement.
TCATAGCCTCCTGCGGAGATGACGACGATGAGGATGCCCTGACCATACTTTTCTGGCAGGCCCCTACAATTTCCAACCCTTATCTCGCAAGCGGGACCAAGGATGTTGATATCAGCGCTCTTGTTCTTGAGCCTCTGGCAAACTACGACGAGGAAGGGGAACTGGTTCCTCGCCTGGCCGAGGAAATTCCGACTGTGGAAAATGGCGGAGTATCAGAGGATATGACCACGATAACCTGGAAACTTAAAGAAGGAGTACTCTGGTCCGACGGCACTCCTCTTACAGTCGAAGATATTATATTTACCCACAGGTACCTGTGCAGCCTGGCATCGGCGAACGATGTGTGTAATACCGTTCCCCTAGGGAATGTAGGCCCTGTAGAAGATTCCCCGCTCAGCGTCAGAATTACCTTCACCGAAACCGTGATCTATCCGTATGTTCTCTTTGTAGGGACATCCTCCCCCGTTCTGCAGAAAGCGCAATTTGCAGACTGCGTCGGTGAGCAAGCGGCCCGGGAATGCCAGATGGAGAACCTCCACCCGGTCGGCACCGGACCATACAGAATCACCGACTTCACGGTCAATGAATCTGAATCGGGAGCTGTCTCATCCTCTCTTGCTTATGAAAAAAACGAACACTTCCGCGCAGCCGGGAAACTTTTCTCCAGAGTTGTTGTAAAGGGGGGCGGGGATGCCGTTACCGCGGCGCGGGCTGTTCTTGAGACGGGTGAAGCGGACTACGGCTGGAACATGCAGGTAGAGCCCGGGACACTTAGAAATCTGGAAGATGGCGGCAAGGGGATGGTCAGCCCGGCCTTCGCGTCTCTTGTCGAGTCCCTGGTAATAAACTTCACTGATCCCGACCCGGATCTCGGAGACGGGCGTTCCGAGTGGTCAGGCGGAAATAACCCTCATCCCTTCCTGACTGACCCCGCCGTGCGCGAGGCCCTCTCGCTGGCTATTGACCGCCGAGCTATCGTCGAGCAGCTTTACGGAGCGGCGGGCAGGGTTACATGCAACATTATTCCGGCACCTGTACGGTACGCTTCTCGGAATAACGAGGACTGCCGTACCCCGAATACTCAGAAAGCGAAATCTCTGCTTGATGAGGCAGGATGGATGCCCGGGGCAGACGGCATCCGGGAAAAAGACGGAATCCGCCTGGAAATTCTTTACCGTACATCCGCCAACAACGCGGTTCGCCAGAGCACCCAGGAATTTATCCAGAAATGGTGGAAGGATATAGGGGTTGAGACCGATATCGCGAACAACATTGACCCGGGCACCTTCTTCAGCGACGGTCCGGACAATCCCGACAATGTCTGGAGATTCTATGCCGACATTCAGATGTATGCAGACAGCGGAGCATCCGTTGATCCGCAGAACCATCTTTCAAACTGGCAGACCAAAGAAATTCCAAGTGCCGAGAATGGCTGGATGGGCGGCAACGTACCGCGCTGGTCTTCTCGGCAGTACGATGATCTCTATCGGCAGCTTGTGGGTGCCCCTATCGGTCCTGACCGTGAGAACCTGGTTATCCGGATGAACGACATGCTGGTTCAGAACCACGTGATTATTCCCCTGGTTAACCGCGCCTCAGTCTCAGCTTTTAGCAACAGCTTGAAGGGGGTACGGGCAAACAACTGGGACTCCGAGCTCTGGAATATCCACGAGTGGTACCGCGAGTAATACGGCCCGGTTCCAGGATTCTGAACAAAAAATCTGCCGCTTCTCTGCCGCCCGTTTCCTCATGTCCCACGGCAAGGGTCGCTCCTTGCACAGCTCTCCGCCGCTTCTGCCACAGATTCCTGAAATTAAATAACAGATCAAATGGTGTTATAATTTAAACGGGTCGGTTTTACAGGAAACAGGGAAAGGAGAAAGTCATTTAAATGAGCGGATTCGGTCTTTCGCAGACCCCTAATGCAGCACAGAAGCAAAAGTTCATACTCACCCAGCATCTCAGGCTTTTCCTGAGCCTGGTACAGATGAACACAGTTGAACTCAGAGAGTACCTTGAGGAACAGTTAATAGAAAACCCCGCCCTGGAAGAAGACCCCGATTCACCTCCGGAGACGGAAAAAGACGATCAGGGAGAATCCCTTCTAAACGAGCTCGGTCAGATGGAAACCGACTATCCGCCACCTGGAGAGTTCTCTGCGGAAACAGGCGATGAAACCACATGGGAAAACCAGATCCCCAACCAGGATTCCCTGTTCGAACACCTGCACTGGCAGCTTGAAATGACCGATTTCAGCAAACGGCAAAGGCAGATAGCTTCGCTTGTTATCGGCAACATAAACGAGGACGGGTATCTAGAGATCGGTCTTGAGGAGATAGCAGAACTGCTTGAAGCAGGAGACTCATCAGAGGCAGGCGGTGACCGCATGGGGGAGATAACACGGGTAGCCGAGAATATACGCACCACGTTTGATCCCATCGGAGTCGGTTCCCGCTCCCTCTCCGAGTGTCTCGCCGCGCAGGCTCTTGATCTCGGGTATGAAAGGGAAAGCGTTATTATGCGGGTGGTGGAGAGTCATATCGACGATCTCGGCAGAAAAAACTACGACAATATCTGCGCCGAACTTGACATAAGCAGGGAAGAGATACTGGAAATTGAAGCCGCAATAACTTCCCTTGAACCAAAACCCGGGCGACCTTATTACACCAAGGACACAACCAGAAACATCGTTCCCGACTTCTATGTTTACAGGGTGGGAGATGAACTGCAGATGCAGTCAAACAGGAGTTTTCCGAAACTCAGGATAAGTTCCTATTGCAGAAAAATTCTCGCCGACCGCGCGAACCTGACAGGAGAAACCACGGACTATCTGCGGGAAAAAATCGAGGTAGCCCAGAGAATCGTCCGCTGCATCGAAGAGCGGGAGATGACAATACGCAAAGTCATGGAGAAAATCGTCGATGAGCAAAGGGAGTTTTTCGACCACGGCAGCGCTCACATAAAACCCCTGAAGCTAAAGGACATAGCTGATAAAGTGGGCATTCACGAATCAACCGTAAGCCGTATAACAAGCAGAAAATACATACAGTGCCCCCAAGGAGTTATAGAACTTAAAAAGCTTTTCTCAAGAGGAGTCCGCTCATCCAACGGACTAAAGGTTTCGATTGAGCGGATAAAATCAATGATCAGGGAAATAGTTGATGAAGAACCGGCCCAGTGTGCGTTCTCGGACGAAGATATATCCAGAATACTCTCCATGAAAAACGTAAAAGTCGCGAGAAGAACGGTCGCGAAATACAGAAAGATACTTGGCATACCCAGTTCATCAAAAAGACTCTCAAAGGAGGTTTGAACCATGAAAACCGATATCATTACGAAAAACATTCCCGACAAAAGAAGGTCGGAACATTTCAAACGTTACGCGATGAAGAAAATGCCGAAGATAAACAGATACATAGACCCGCAGAGAAATCCCTCGGAAGCAAGGATAGTCCTCTCCGCGGAGAAACTCAGAAACAGCGCGGAAATAACGCTCAGCTCGGGTTCCCTGAAAGCGGCGGCTTCGGTAGAGACAGATGAAATGCACTCGGCCATAGACAAGCTTTTCGACACGATCATAAAGCAGCTGAGAAGAAGAACTGACAAGCAACTGGCGCTCAGAAGAAGAAGTATCTCAAAAAAGCCCTCCGCCGCACGTAGAGACAGATATCAAGGGGAAAGCAGCGTCAGGGTGGATCACCAGCATCTCAGCCCCAAGCCCATGAGCGTTACGGAAGCGCTACTGCAGCTTGACGCGTCCGAAGAGAACTTCGTGGCTTTCAGAAACAGCGAAACACTTGAGATGAATGTCGTTTACAAAAAAGCGGATTCGAAAAAGGCAGGGCTTCTTACGCCCTGAGTGCGGAAAAAGTGAAGATTTCCGAATGTCTTGAAAAGAACTCCGTGTTTCCCCGGCTCGTTTCGACTACAAAGCAGGATTTGCTGCGGGAGCTTTCGGAGAAAGTCGGCGAGATTCTTCCCAGGATCAACGTGCAGAGGCTAAACGAGACACTGGCTGAACGGGAAGAAATGTGCAGCACCGCGATTGACTCGGGAGTGGCAATTCCGCACGTAAAACTCCTCGACATCCCTGATATGACCATGGCTCTTGCCAGAAGCGAAACGGGGGTTCGTTTCGACTCTCTTGACGGAGAGAAGACCCATCTTTTCGCACTGATAATAATCCCCGAGAGCTGCTCTGCGGAAACCCGGACAACCCTGCTTGCACGCATATGCAGGATACTCGCACAAGGTGACGTAAGGTCAAAGCTTATTGCGTCACAGGAGGCTTCTGATATTTACAGCCTGCTGATTGAAGAAGATGAGAGACTCTGAGAACAGTTATTCCCTTTCGGTCGGGGACTTCTACGGGGAATTCGGTGAAATACTCTGCCTTGAACCGATAGGCGGGGAAGCCGGATTTGAAAGACGCATAATTTCACCAAGCGCCAAGAAGCCGGGACTGCGGATGATAGAAAAGAAGATAGAGCTTGAGAACGGAAACGTACAAGTGCTCGGCAGAACGGAAATCTCCTACATAAACGGATTCCCCGGAAAAACGCAGAAAAAAATAATAACGAACCTTCTCTCAAACGACATTCCATGCTTCATACTCTCAAAAGATGCCCGTCCGGATGCGTCCTTTACCGCACATTTTGAAAAAAAACAGGTTCCGCTTTTTACCACAACTCTCGGCACGGGGAAATTCATAACCATTCTCAATGAACTGCTCGCTGAGGAATTCGCGACTCGCATAACAGTTCACGGAGTGCTTCTTGACGTGCATCGCAGGGGAGTTCTGATACTCGGGAAAAGCGGAATCGGAAAAAGCGAATGCGCTATTGATCTCATAATACAGGGTTCCAAGCTTATAGCGGATGACGTGGTTGAAATACGCAAAATAGGTTCTCATGCGCTTGTAGGAGTGGGGCCCGACAATATAAAGTACCTTCTGGAAGTACGGGGAATAGGCATAGTGAACATAGAGGATCTTTTCGGAACCACATGCGTTATGGAAAAAAGGCAGATAGACATGGTTGTGGAGCTTCACCAGTGGGACTCCGAAACTGAATACGACCGTCTGGGAATAGACACGAGAACATACTCGATACTTGACGTGGAACTGCCGTACATTGTGCTGCCCGTGAGTCCGGGAAGAAATATGGCATCGGTAATAGACGTGGCGGTGCGGAACCAGATACTCAAGGAAACCGGCAGGAAAATCGAGATCTCCTCAACTGCCCGGGAATGATGGAACAGATAATAATACTGAGCGGGCTTTCCGGTTCGGGAAAAAGCACGGCGGCAAAAGTCCTTGAAGATCTGGGGTTTTTCTGCGTCGACAATCTCCCTCCGGAACTTCTTTTCTCTTTTATCGACCTTTGCGGGAAATCTCTTACGCAGATAAAAAAAGCGGTCGCAGTCATTGATATACGGATACCGGTAAAAGATACGCTTTACGATTTCGAAAAAGTGCTGGAAAAGATAAGAGAGTCAGCTGAAAGGGTCGATCTTGTGTTTCTTGAATGCTCTGAAGAGACAATCGTTAAAAGATACAAGGAGACAAGGAGAATTCATCCGCTTGGAAGCGAGAAGACGCTTGCAGAAGGAATATCAGAGGAAAAGCAAATCCTGGCAAATATACGAGAACTCTCGGACAAGCGCATAGACACAAGCACCCTCAGCGTTCACGAACTGAAAGCGATCATAGCAAAGATTGCCGGGACAACCGACAAGCAGACCCCTCTTATCACCCTTCTCTCTTTCGGCTACAGGTACGGAGTTCCCGAAGACGCAGACTTGGTTTTCGACGTTCGGTTTCTGAAAAATCCCCACTTCACAGAATCCCTGAGGGATTTTGACGGAACCAGCGGCGAAGTCGTGGACTTTGTCATGTCGGATAAAGCTTCGCGGGAGTTTCTGGAGAAGCTGTGCTCTTTTCTGCGGTTTTTAATCCCGAAATATTCAGAGGAAGGAAAGTCCTATCTTACCCTGGGGATAGGCTGCACCGGAGGGAAGCACCGCTCCGTAGTCATGGCCGATGCTCTCGGCGAAAGCCTTTCCGAATATTCCGCTATTATTAGACACAGGGATATAAATAAGCTATAAAAGTGCTATGTTTTCCATAGTGGTGGTCACGCACGGAGAGCTCGCAAAAGAGCTTATATCGGCAGTGAACTTCATTCTGCCCGAGAAACCTAGGGTCAAGATGACCGCAGTCTCAATAGACGCCTCAAAAGACTCCAAGGATTTTGACAAAAAAATAAGGGCTTCAGTCGATAGCGTTGACGAGGGAGATGGGATACTGCTCGTAACGGACATGTTCGGGGGAACTCCTTCCAACATAAGCCTGATGTTTCTTGAGAGCGGCGAAATGGAGGTGATTTCAGGGGTGAATCTGCCAATGCTTTTAAAACTCGGCACCGTTGAGGAAAAAACCACTCTCAAAGAAGCGGTGCAGCTCGCGGCCAAGGCGGGAAGAGACAACATAATAGTGGCAAGTGAACTTCTTAGTAAAAACGGTTAGAATACGCCGGAGAGGATGCTTAAATGGACGTACACACACTTGATGCCGTAATCGAAATGTACACGAACCATCTCCTTCAGGGTGAACTTGAAGGGTTTCAGATCGAGATAGCCCCCGAGATAAAGGATGAGATCGCAGCGATAGCCCTTTACCTCGATTCAAAGACCGTCAGAGCTTCCGGAGAAATAGAAGAGTTCTACGAAGGATACAAAAGGGCTGCGTTTGACATACTTTCCTTCATGGGAGTTGAGTTTTTTGAAGACAGGGAAAACAAACTGATCAGGATAATGAAGTCTAATTACGACTCCGATCTTCAGGAAGAACTTAAAAAGAGTATCTGGGGATAGAACTGCCTCTCCCGTAAATTCCCGGCCCCTGTTATGGATTTTCAAAATTCGTTTGATCATTTTGTCTTTGACCTAGACGGGGTTATATATTCCGGCGAAAAGGCCATCGGCAACTCCCCCGAGGTGCTAGAGACATTAAGAAAGAATAAAAAAGAGATACGCTTTATAACCAACAACCCCTCGCGGTCTCCTTCTGACTATGCCGAAAAACTCAGAGGACTCGGAATTCGCTCGCACGATAGCGAGTTCGTAACCTCCCCCATGGCAACCGCTTCTATGATAAGGGAAAAACTTTCATCAGAGAAATGGAAAACGGTCTTCATAGCCGGAAGCGATTACCTAAAGAACGAGGTCAGGGAGACGGGACTGGTTGAAGTTTCAGGAAATGACTCTCTCGGCGCAGACCTCGTGGTGATAGGAAGTCACCCGGGATTTAATCTTGAGGAAATAAAGACCGCTTCCATAGCAATCGGAAACGGCGCAGACTTCATCGGAACAAACGGAGACTTCTTCTACCCTTGCGAACACGGCCGGGCCCCCGCTACAGGAGCCCTCCTCGCATCGGTGGAAGCCGCATCGGGGAAGAAAGCGGTTACATCTGGGAAACCCGAAAAATACATGTTCGATATTCTGGAGAAAAGTGGAGTGGCACACACGAAAAAAACTCTTCTGGTCGGAGACAGTCTCCGAACCGACATTGCCGGAGGGGAAAAAGCAGGGTACAGCACGGCACTTGTAATGACCGGAGTTACTAAAAAAACCGATCTTGAGGGCAATGCAATAAAGCCCGACTTCATCCTTAAGAATGTCTTTTTTCTTTTAAAACCGCTGTGATTGAAAGGTCATGAGTAAAAGCAATTGTGTCACTTAACCGAAACTTAATCTCGGGATGTTGACTTTTGATAACCGGGGTGTAGCTTTTGGTTGAAGATTTTTCCCGCTGGAGGTAATCATGCTCAAATTTATCAAAAAAGACGATGAAGACTTTCACTACCCGTTAGACATCTCCGACACGTTTGACGAAGATGATGGGCTTGAGGATGAATTCGCAGATGAGTTCGACGAACTCTTTGAAGAAATGAATTACCTTTATTACGATGACGATTCCGAGGATATTACAGGGGAAGAGGGAAGAAAAAGAGTGCTTCACTGAGTGAAAGCCGAACCTGCAACGTAAAATTGACTTGCCTTGGCAGGAGATATCCCCGGACCGGGCCCTTAAAACCTGATTCACTAAGAACTAGTCCACGCTTGCGTTTAAGATTTCGCGTGCTATTTCCAAACCGGAAGTATGGAAGTTGGTCTAAATCTACTTGTATATTATCAGCAATCATCCTTGCAATTACGGCATTAATACCGCAATTGCAAGGTACAAGTCTCATTTTTAACAAGGAAGATGAGTTTTAGTACACCTTCCCCATTATTTCATTAGAAGCGCATGCGCGTAACCACACCAAAAGTACGGGGCTGACCCACTCTGTAGGCAAGACGGGCCCGTCCTCCCCGCTCGCGGTCAAACGAAAGCTTAACGTTTTCATCCGTAATATTCTTTACGTAAGCCGTGAACTCGATATTGTCATATACCAAGCCCGCGGAAAGGTTAAACAGGTGGTATGAATCAAGCAGCAGATCAACTTCCGTCGCCTCGTCGGCAGAGGCACCCCTGTAGGGCAATCCATGTCCAAAAACTCCCCTGCCGGGAATCTGATCGCCTGACTGCGTGATGCTGTCGCCTACAAACTGCCATGAAGCCGAGAGAAAGCTTTCCCCGGCACTCAGAATACCCGGCAAAGTATAAGTGGCGGATCCTGCGAGCTGCCAGTCTGGAACAGAAGGTATGCGGTTACCCTCCTCTATTCCCTCAACCGCATCCCCACCTGCCGTCCTGATAGTGGAATCAAACTCTGCTTCTAAATAGCTTCCGGCAAAAGCGAGTAGCAAAGATCTTGTCGGTTGAATAGACAGTTCAAGCTCCGCTCCCGCAGTGTGAGATTCAGGTACGCTGATCGTAACCCTGGAAGAGCAGGGTCCCGCATCAACGTTTACACCCAGATTTTCAATGTCGGTATAAAAAACCGAGCCGTTGAATGTAACATTCTCAAAAGAGGACTTAAACCCAACCTCGTAGTTCCAGAGGGTCTCATCCTCAAACTCCTGATATCCCCGAAAAGTATCATAGGCATCTCCGCAAAGCAGCTGGTTAAGGGGGTCATTAACTCCACCGAGACGAAAGCCTCGGGAAATCTGAGCATTCACAGTAACGTTATCGTTAGCATCGTAGCTCACCATAAACCGAGGTGTAAATCCGTCGGAGGAAACTGTAATGTCCTGGTTCTGGGCATCAGCATTCGAGAAACCTCCACCGGATCTGAAAGTCTTATCCTCTTCCCAGTCATACCAGCGCAAACCCGCCGTCAAGCCGAGACGGTCAAGCAGGTTATAGGTCGCTTCTCCGAAAAGTGCAATCTGCCTTAAATCATATGTCAGATCGGAACTATAAGGCGAATCCACTGCATCGGGGAAGTTAGTGTCAGCCGAAGGTATAAATAACGCATCATACCCTGGAGTCGGCAAACGCTGAGAATAGTCACGCTCCACGTCGGAGTAGAAAACACCCGCAAGCCACTGAAATGCGCCGTCATCGCTTGAACTCAAGCGAAGTTCATGGGTCATCTGTTCAAGGTCGGTAGTGTCACGCAGATTGGATGGGTTTGCCACTTGATCCTCTGCAAATCCAAGGTCCACGCTCACGCTACCGGTAAGAGCACTCGCATCACGACTTACAAGAAGGTCGCGGTTTATATAGCTTACCGAGTATGTAACGTCAAAGAAGTCTTCAATGCTCCAATTTACCACGGTGTCAAAAATCAGAGTTTCATCTTCAAAAGCCTCGTCAAGCAGCAGATGCTGCTCTCTATCACCAAGCGGAGTCGGGGGATCGGTATAGGGGTTTGCAAAAAGGTTAAATACCTCGTCGCGGTTAAACCCTCCAAGATCAATGTTCTGATATATAACTCGCGGAGTAATGGACAAGTTTTCGGTTGGCTCCCATAAAAGGGAAATACGCCCACCGTGACGGGTGCCATCGTTTACATCTTCATCCACAGCACCCCCTTCCTTTTGCGCATCGATGAAACCGCCGTATCTAGTACCGTAAGCAACCAAGCGAAAGGCCGCATCTTCGCCTAAAGGAACATTGAGGGCTGTTTTCAGATGACCTCCAGCAGAACCTTCGTCAAGATAATTTCCGTCAATCTCGACTTTAACCTCGTTTACACCCAAAAGCGGCTGGTTGGTTATATAGCGAACGGTACCGCCGATTGAGCCTGATCCGAAGAGCGTGCCCTGCGGTCCTCTGAGGGTCTCCACACGGTTAAGGTCGAAAAGATCGATATCAGGAGTGAAAAGCGACAGTGATATAGGGGTTTCGTCGAGATACACGCCAACCTGTTCCTTTACGCCGGGCTGGTCCCGCGCTATCTGCCCGGAAGAAACGCCGCGGATTGTGACTACGCTTTGGCCCGGCCCGAGGTTCTGTATGGAGAGTCCGGCAACGTTGCGCGAAAGATCCTCCAAGTTAGTAGTGTTAAGGCGCTCTATATCCTCTTCTGACTGCACATTCAGGGAAAAAGGCACGTCCTGAGCAAGCTGAACACGCTTGGTGGCGGTTACAAGCATTTTCCGGAGCGTGTAACTGCTGTCTTCCACGGCACTGAGATTTTCTTTCTGCTCATCCTGGCTTTTCTGCCCATCTTGGGCAACAGCATTCAGCGAAAGAACCAGCGCAAACGAGAAAACAAATGCAAAAATGGCTACGTTAAGCCGAGTCCTAAAATTCATCTCCAAAACCTCCTTGAAATCAACCCTTTGTCCCAACTAGTTCTACTTGTTACATAATATTTCACATTTTAACACATTCGTTTTGGAATTTGGTAGAAAAAAATGCCCAGGGCCGGACTCGAACCGGCACGGGAGATACTCCCGAGGGATTTTAAGTCCCTTGCGTCTACCAATTCCGCCACCCGGGCATTACGCTGAACGGAGTTCAGAACTGGAGGCGGCGCCCGGAATCGAACCGGGGTATGACGGTTTTGCAGACCGTTGCCTTACCTCTTGGCTACGCCGCCCCTGTAACATGGGATTTTAAATTTTACCGAAAAAAAAAGTTTTGTGAATCTTGGCAAGCGACAAATCCAAGTTCCCTTATGACTCCGGATTGATTTCGAAGCTTCCATCAATAATCGCTTTTCCCGACAGAAAGACTCCTTTCTCAGAAAGTCTTGTATTAACGAGCCCTCCTCTTTCTGACGCCTGATAGCCCGTGAGTTCTTTTTTCCCGAGCCGGCGGCTCCAGAAAGGACAAAGGCAGCAGTGAGCAGAGCCCGTAACCGGATCCTCCTCTATCCCGGCGTTAGGAGCGAAAAAACGCGATACGAAATCGTAGCGGTGAGAACTCGAGACGCTCGTTATTATAAGTCCCCTGGAATCAAGCCTTCTGATGCGGGTGGACTCCGGGACAGCGCTTCTTACCGTCTCTTCGCTCTCGTAAAGAGCTATGTAATCAAAGCGGTTTCTGCCCACGTAAAGAGGCCTCTGGGAAATCGCCATAAGCAGGTCCTCCGGCATCTCAACTTCCCAAGGATCCTCCGAGGGAAAATCCATTTCTATGAGATCGCTTTTTCTCCTCGCGGTAAGAATCCCGCTTTTTGTGGAAAACACGGCGTCTTCCGTATCGGGAAGGATGCCGAGAGTGAAAAGAATATGGGCGCTTGCAAGGGTGGCATGCCCGCAAAGGTCAACTTCCATCTTGGGAGTAAACCATCTGAGTTCAAAAACGCCTTTTCTCTTGAGTAAAAAAGCAGTCTCTGAGAGATTTACCCGGGAAGCGATCTCCTGTTTCCTGACTTCGGCAGATTTTCAATCAAAAAGGGATAAGTTGTGACGTAAGCATCT